>CAZZPH010000195.1:0-5397 GCA_964655725.1 uncultured Hyphomicrobium sp. | reverse complement strand
TCTGCGGGCACTTGCAATTCGGGCACGTCCGGAGCCGCGCCAGGCTGATCCGGCCCGGCAATCCCCGCAGGGCCCTGAGGCGTGGGCAACTCCTCTGGCCCAGGAGATGGGATCACGCCCGTCCCCAACATGTCTGGCGCATCAGCGGCGGGCGGCACACCGCCGTCCTCAACAGGCGGCATCGGCCTTCGATGCAACTCCGTCTCGATCGAAATCAGGATCTCGTCAGAGACCCAAGGAATGGTCCGCGTGAGCCCCCAATCGCTGCGCCTCAGCTGAGTGGTGGCAGAAAAGCCAGACGCATAGATGCCAGCGAACGTCGGATTGATAGACGCCAGAGGGTGCTCTCCGCTGAAGTTCCATGTCACGTCCAGGACCACGGGCCGCGTCACGCCATTCATGGTCAATTCACCGGCAACGCGTGCGGTCCGTTCGCCCGTTGGCTCGACCAGTGTGCTGGAGAACACGATATCGGGATGCGCCGCCGCGTCGAAAAACTCTCGTGAAGAAATGAGGTGTTCGTCGAGCTTACGCACGCCGGTCTGAATGCTCTTGAGCGGGATCGTGACTGTGACGCGGCTTGCGGCCGGTAAGGCGGGATCGAAATGCAGGGTTCCTGAAATTTCCGTGAACCGGCCACCCTGGCGCGACAGCCCCAGATGGTCCCAGGTGAACCGTACCTCGGTGTGGTCGGGATCAATGTCGTAGACGTTCGCGGCCGCAGGCAAAGACGCTGCACTCAGCCCCATGAACGTCACAAATGCGAGCGCGAGGCATCCGGCAAACGCCGCAACGCCCGGCCGCACACCCTCCAACAGGTTCCGCATCAAAGCCCTCCTCTGGTGGCGGTACTTGGCATCACCCGGGTTTGGCCAATTTGCGGCGGCCGGTCAGAGCCCCGCCGTCATACCGCCATCAATGACGAGTTCCGCCCCTGTCATATAGGCACTGTCGTCGGAAGCCAGAAAAAGCGCGGCTTTGGCGATGTCGTCGGCCGTGCCGAGGCGCTTCAGCAATGTGCGATCGACGAGCCATTTCTCAAACGCCGGGTTCTTCAGCACGCGCTCCGTCAGCGCCGTTTCGACAAAACCCGGGGACAGTGCATTGACGCGGATATTGAATGGCGCGTACTCGACCGCCAGCGCCCGTGTCAGGGCGATCACCGCGCCTTTCGTGGCTGAGTAGCCGGCAAGCTGGCGCAACCCCTTGTGGCCCATGATCGAGGCGACGTTGATCAACGAGGCCGAAGATGACTTGCGCAGCAACTCGAACCCGTCGCGCGCCATGCGCACCACACCATCCAGATTGACCTCACGGATCTTCACCCAGTCGGCATCCGACAGATGGCGGAAGTCGGAACGCACGTTGAGACCGGCATTCGAGACCAGGACGTCGATGCGGCCCTGCTCGGTCGCGATCCGCCGCATAAGTGCGGTCACGTCCTGGCCCTTCGACACGTCCATGGTTGCAGCTTCGGCCTTGAGGCCCCGCTGCGTCAGGCCTGCCGCTACGGCCGACGCGCTGGCTCCGTCGATGTCAGTCACGTAGACGATCGCGCCTTCGTCCGCGAACAGTTCGACTGTTGCGCGACCGATGCCGTTGCCAGCGCCCGTCACTACGGCGACCCTATTGTCCAATCGCTTCATGGTGCGATGTCCTGCTTGGCGTGCACTCACGACAGTCCTGGACGCTTCGTGCGCATGGTCACGAGTTCCTCCGCCGCACTGGGATGCAGCGCCATGGTACGGTCGAAGTCCGCCTTGGTTGCTCCCAGATTCATCGAGATTGCCGCCATCTGGACGATCTCGGCGGCGTCCGGCCCCAGGATATGGAGGCCAAGAACCCTGTCCGACGCCTGATCGGCGATGAGCTTCATCAGCGTGCGCTGGTCACGGCCGGCCAGCACATTGCGCATCGGCCGGAAGCTGGCCTCATAAACATCAACAGCCCCGTAGCGCTTCACGGCCTCAGCCTCCGACATGCCCACGGTGCCAAGCTCCGGTGTCGTGAACACTGCTGTGGGAATATTGTCGTAACCGACGGACCATCTCTGACCGCCGAACTCTCTATCGGCGAAGGCGTGCCCCTCGCGGATCGCGACGGGTGTCAGGTTCACGCGGTTGGTGACATCGCCCACCGCAAAGATGCTGGGAACGCTCGTGCGCTGATCTGCGTCGACGATGATTTCACCATTCGGTCCGGTTGCAACACCGGCAGCTTCGAGCCCCAATCCGCCCGTGTTGGGCGAACGGCCGATCGCGAACATGATCTGATCCGCCTGCAACGCCCCGCCCGAGCGCAGCCGCCCCGACACCCCCTGGCCTGCCTTCTCGATCGACGAAAACACGTCGTTCATGACAAGCTCGACGCCACGTTGTGCCAACGCTTCCATGGCGCCATCACGCAACGCCTCGTCGAAGCCACGCAGTATTTTCGGCCCCCGATAGATGAGCGTCGTCTTGGCACCCAGCCCTGCAAAGATCGATGCAAACTCAGCCGCGATGTAGCCCCCGCCCGCAACGACGATCCGGCTGGGAAGGCTCTTTAGATCGAAGGCCTCGTTCGACGTGATGACGAACTCGCGTCCCGGCAGATTGGGGTCGATGTTGGGCCACCCCCCCGTCGCGATCAGGATTTTGCCGGCGGTGATGCGCGCGCCGCTGGCCAGCACAACTTCATTGGGGCCGGTGATGGCGGCCCGCTCGTCGAAAATATCGGCGCGAACATTTTCCAGACCCGCCCGGTACAAGCCTTCCAGGCGCTTGATCTCGGCATCTTTAGCAGCAATCAGCCTCGCCCAATCGAATGACGCATCGGGCGCACTCCAGCCAAAGCCAGTCGAATCCTCGAAATCATCCCGGAAGCGGCTTGCATAGACGAGCAGCTTCTTTGGAACACAGCCGCGGATGACGCACGTACCGCCGAAGCGGCTTTCCTCTGCGATAGCCACCTTCGCGCCATGGGACGCGGCGATCCGGGCTGCTCGAACGCCGCCCGACCCTCCTCCGATGACGAAGAGATCGTATTTCATCGTCTTGTTCTTCCTGGATCGCCGGTACGGCGCCGCCAGCCGGGGCTCAGCACGCCTCGGCCTCCTCCCCATACGACGCCCGCAAGACGGTGACGCCATCGCGGCCTGCGATGATCGCGATGTCCGCCATGCCGAGGAACAGCCCGTTCTCCACGACGCCCGGTATGAACTTCAACGCTTCGTCAAGGGATTCGGGATCCTCGATGCGCGCGAACGCACAATCCAGGATGTAGTTGCCGCAATCAGTCTGAAAAACGGAGCCATCCTGCCGCCGCCGGACCCGGATCTCGCCTTCACAACCCGCATCCGCCGCCAGCATCTCAATCATATTCAACGTTGCCGTCAGTCCGAAGGGCACGACCTCCACCGGCAAGGGAAAGCCCCCCAGGGTTTCAACAAGCTTGGATTCATCGGCCACAACCACCATCCGGTCGGAGGCCGTCGCGACGATCTTCTCGCGCAGCAGGGCGCCGCCGCCACCCTTGATGAGACGCAGTTCCTTGTCGATCTCGTCGGCACCATCGATCGTCAGATCCAGGAAGGGCACGTCGTCCAGCGTGGTGAGGGAGATGCCCAGCGCTTCGGCCTGGCGCCGCGTCGCCTCCGAAGTGGGAACGCAGACAACCTGCAAGCCCCGCTGTACTTCCTGTCCGAGGAGATCGACGAACCGAGCCGCTGTCGAGCCGGTGCCCAGCCCCAGCCGCATCCCCGGCTCAACGAAAGCCAGCGCCCGCGCCGCGGCCGTTGTCTTCAGCATTTCGAGGTCCATGAAGTCGGGTTCCCGTGTGGCCGTCTGAAAGGAATGCCGTGCTCCCTAGCACGGGTTGGGGGCCTTGCAGCCCGAAAAATGTCCCCACGGCCCAGGGTGCGACACATCCCCGGCGCGAGCAGGCGCATTTCCGTCGCCGCAGCGGACCAGGCAATGGTATAGGCCGCTCTCATGCAGGCTCTGACAGTCGTTTTCGATCTTGACGGCACATTGATCGACACCGCGCCCGACCTCATCGGCGCGACAAATCATGTTCTGGAACGCGCCGGGCATGCCCCCGTGCCGGGCGCGCTGCTCAGGCCCTGGATCAGCTTCGGCGCGCGGCGGATGATCGTCGAGGGGCTCGCAGCATCGGGCCTTGCTCTGGCCGAATCCGACGTTGACCGGATGCTTCAGTCATTCCTGACGTATTATGAGGCCAACATCGCACGCGAAAGCCGTCCCTACCCGGGCATGGTGGCCGCCGCCCGCGCCTTGCGATCTCAGGGCGCACGCCTTGCCGTGTGCACGAACAAGCGCGAGGGTCTGTCACGCACGCTGCTCGAGGCCCTGGATCTCACCGATCTGTTCTGCGCGCTGGCCGGCCGCGACACCTTCCCCGTTCACAAGCCGCATCCCGACCACCTGCACGGCGCCATCCGAATGGCTGGCGGTCACGCGCTACACGCTGTGATGGTGGGCGACAGCGAGGTGGACGTGCAAACGGCACGCGCGGCTCAGGTTCCCGTGATCGCCGTGTCCTTCGGGTACACGCAGGTTCCGGTTTTGGACCTCGCCCCTGACCGTCTCATTCATCATTACGACGAGCTTCTTTCGGCCGTCTCCGATCTGGTGCCCAAGCCCCCGTAAACTTCATTATAACTCAGCATGTTGAACAGGTCTGGCGTGTCGCGGGGGCTGCCGGTGTGCATTCCGGACCGGGCGATTGACTGAAACCACCGGGTTTGACATGGCCACAATCATCCCACATGTTCCCGCGCCTCGGATCGCTCCGTTGACACAATCAAAAGTTGCATTGCGGCACGCAATGCGAGGCACCATGCGCGGGCTTCAGAAGCCGCGGCAACATTGAAGGCGCGGCATGAACGTCCTGATCGTGGAATCGGCTGCCAAAGCCAAAACCATCAAGAAATACCTGGGAGCGGGCTACAAGGTCATCGCCTCCTACGGCCACGTGCGTGACCTGCCGGCCAAGAACGGCGCGGTGGAGCCCGACAACGATTTCCTTATGCACTGGGACCTCGACGACAGCCGCGGCCGCAAGGTGATGAAAGAGATCGCGGACGCTGTCAAAGACGCTGACCGGCTGATCCTGGCCACCGACCCCGATCGCGAGGGCGAAGCCATCTCCTGGCACATTCTGGAGGTCTTGAGCGCCAAGAAGGCCCTCAAAAAGGGCACCGAAGTCCAGCGCGTCGCGTTCAACGCGGTGACAAAACCGGCGATCCTTGCCGCCCTCAAAGAGCCGCGGCGCATCGATGAGCCGCTGGTATCGGCCTATCTGGCGCGGCGGGCGCTCGACTACCTCGTCGGCTTCACACTTTCCCCTGTCCTCTGGCGCAAACTGCCCGGCGCCCGGTCGGCCGGCCGCGTGCAA
>CAZZPH010000194.1:0-5405 GCA_964655725.1 uncultured Hyphomicrobium sp. | reverse complement strand
TTCAAACTCGACGAGCCCAGATTGAGAACGAGGATCGCTTGGGTCATGATGTCTGATGCTGCGCGTGATGGACGACGAGTTGTGCAAGGGCGCACGAGGCCTGGCGCGCGAGCGGTCCGTCGGCGCGGCTCGTCAGCATGATCGGCACGCGTGCTCCCATGACGATACCGGCAGCATCAGCACCGGCAAGGTAAATGAGCTGCTTTCCGATCATGTTGGCGGCTTCCAGATCGGGAGCAACCAGGATATCGGCGTCGCCCGCCACCTGCGAATTGATGCGCTTGGTCTTGGCTGCCTCCTTCGAGACGGCACTATCGAAAGCCAAAGGCCCGTCGATGATGCCACCGGAAATCTGCCCGCGCTCAGCCATCTTGCACAAGGCGGCGGCCTCCACCGTGGAGGTGATCTTGGGATGCACCGTCTCGACGGCCGACAGAAGTGCCACCTTGGGGCGGCGAATGCCCAGGGCTTGCGCCAGATCGATCGCGTTCTGCACGATGTCGCGCTTGGTCTCCAGATCCGGATAAATATTGATCGCCGCGTCAGTGACGAAAAGCGGCTTAGGGTAATGCGGGACATCCAGACCGAAGACGTGGCTCATGCGCCGTTCCGTCCGCAACCCCGTTTGTGACTTGACGACCTCTCCCATCAGTTCATCGGTATGCAACGCGCCCTTCATCAACGCTTCGACCCGCCCTTCCCTGACAAGTGCGACCGCCCGTGCGGCGGCGGCATGGCTGTGCGGTGTATCGATGATCTCGACATGCTCCAGGCTGCGCTCTGCACGCTCGGCCGCACGGCGGATCTTCCCCTCTGGTCCGACAAGGCCGGGAATGATGAGGCCGTTGCGCGCCGCGTCGAGCGCTCCGGTCAGAGAGACATCGTCACACGGATGGACGACGGCGGTTCTAATGGGCGGGCGGCGCTGCGCAACTTCGATGAGTTGGCGATAGCGCGCGCCGCGTTCGTGGAGGTGCACCTCAGGTATGAGAACGCGAGGACGGCGCACCTTTTCCGATGGGGCAATCACCTGCGCCTCACCAGAGATGACTTGCTCGCCCTGCCCGTTGGTGCATGTGCAGTCAAGAACGATCCGCCTGTCCGCGGAGCGCTTCTCACGCACGGCGACTTCAACTTTGACGGTATCACCGATGCCGACAGGCCGGTGGAAGGTCAGCGCTTGACTGAGATAGATCGTCCCGGGCCCTGGCAACTCGGAGCCCAGCAGGGCTGAAATCAGACCGCCACCCCACATGCCATGCGTGATGACCTTGTGGAACGCATCCGAGCGCGCCAGATCCTCATCGACACGTGAAGCCCCTGCATCGCCCGACATGACGGCGAACAGTTCGATGTCCTGCTGCCGCAGCGTCCGCGTGAACGTGGCGCGATCACCGACGCTGATCTCATCGAACGTTCGGTTCTCAATATAATCCATCATACGTATTCTCTCGCCGCCCGCCTCTGAGGCTCACCATCATGTCACGCTTGCATGTCGCGAATTCGATAGTTGGCGGAGATCGGTGCGCCATGATGACGCCGCGGCGCTGCGCACTTCACAGGTGTAAAGTCTGAATACGAACGACCCGGAACTCCCTCATCCTGCATTCCGCCTGAGGAATTCGCGCAGGATGGAGGCGGTCTCGGCGGGATACTGATCGACAAAGAAATGCCCACCGGGCAGGCTTGCTTCTTCGACTTGCGCGCACCTCTTGCGCCATTCGGCCGGAATATCGAACAGCCCCGCCATCACTCCGCCCGACCCATAAAACACAAGCGCCGGACAGGAAACCTTGCGGTCGAGATCGGCCTCATCGAGCGCAAGATCAACGGCGGCTGCAGCACGGTAGTCGGCACACGAACCATGGATCATGCCGGGATGACGCCACGCGCGGCGATAGTCCGCCATAAGTTCTGGATCGAAGTCATTCAGGCGCGCGGCACCCCAGCCAACCAGGCATGTCTCAAAAAAGGCATCCGGGTCCTTCGCGATCAGCGTTTCGGGCAGGCCACCCGGCTGGGCAAGAAAATACCAGTGCCAATATGCGCCCGCCACATGCCGGTTCGTATCCATGAACATCGCGTACGTCGGGACGATGTCCATGACGGTCAGCGAGCACAGCACGTCCGGGTTATCGAGCGCCATCCGATGCAGGACGCGCCCTCCGCGATCATGCCCGACGCCGTGGAAGCGCTCGAAACCGAAATGGCGCATCAGGGCCAGTTGATCGCTCGCCATTGCTCGAAAGGAATAGTTGGCGCAATCGGCCCCGGCGCGCGGCTTGGCGCTGTCGCCATAGCCGCGCAGGTCAGCGGCGATGACCGTAAAATCACGCGCCAGGGCAGGCGCCACGTGTGCCCACATAGCCTTGGTTTGAGGAAAGCCATGGAGAAGGAGCACCGGCGGGCCAGATCCTGCCTTGACGCACGAAATCTCGACACCGTCGGCACTTACGACCAGCCGCTCGAATCCATCGTACATTCCCTGCCCCGTCAGCCTCTCCCAGCATCAAGACATATGGAAAGACTATCGGACCGGCCCGGCGCATGCAAACAGACACGGCAATTAGGACGGCACATCCTCCAAAAGGTCAGCGAGCTTGACCATGACGGCGTTGAGTTCGGCTTGCGGAACTTCGAACTCCCAACCCTCGGCGCGCTGCTTGATATCGGCGGCATCCGCGCTTGCCGCACCCTCGCCCGTGGCCGAAACAAAGACCCAGACGGCCGACCCGTCGGAGCGGAACTCGATCACAGGCTTGTAGCCTGTCTCTGTCTCAAAGATCGCGCGCCCCTTGAGCGGAAGCTCTTTCGCCTTGCCGGCCTTGCGCACGTTGCGGAACTCGATCAGGCTCACGGCCTCGGCAATATCATCGGCGGCACTCACGTACTTGAGCTTCTTGCCCTCGGGCATGACAGCCAACTGATGCGACTTGCCGTCGTCGCTACGTACGATGTCGAAGGCCTCACCGCCTTCATGCTCGATCCTGATGGATTTGATCGCCGCGGGTTGCACATCAATGAGGCGGGTTTTGACCCAATCGCGCATCGACAGGCTTGCCGTGATCTGGCGATCGACGAGCCAGGTCTGGTCCTCGCCCGGGCTGCGGATGTAGGTTCCGCCTTTGCTTGCCTCAAAGGCATCGAAGGTCGTACGGCCGAGAATTGTCTCGCCCATCGGCGCATTCGACGAATCGATGAAGCGCAGTCTTCGTGCAGGAGAGCCCGGAGCATCGGGATCGTTGAGACCGAGCAGCTCGTGGCGGTCCTTCAGCGCGGTCTTGGCCTCGACCAGCCGCGCCTCGCTCGCCGCAAGGATGAGCTGGCGAACCTTTTCGGCGTCGGCGGGATAGCCCTCCTGCGAGGCAAGGACGAAGTTGCCATCCCTCAATTCGACACGCACGGCGTCGGAGCCACGCCCGACCTCGAGCGCGGCAAGCTCCGCCCCCGCCGCCGTCAGCCGCGGAAACAAGAGCTCAGCCTTTGCTATCCCCGGCGCAGACCAGGGAACGCTCGCCACATAACTCACGATCGCCATAAAGAATGCGGCTGCGGCCGTCACGGCGAGAACCGCGAAATGATGAGGTTTCAAGGTGCGTCTCCCCTATTCCAAGCAGCCCCGGCTTCAGATCTTGCGGCTACGCTGACCGCGCATCAGCGACCAGCCAAGCCCGCCGGCGGCAATCAGCAACGGAACGAGCGCGATGTTTGCAAACTTCAGCCAGCCATCGAGACGGTCGATATCGCTGCGTAGCGCCCGCTTCACCTCGCGCAGTTCGCGGCGGGTCTCCAGCATCTGGGCGCGGAACGTCTCGGCCGCCTCGCGCTCCTTCTCGGACAGCAGCACGCTAGCACCCTCCGCCGAGGACTGGAGCTTGGCAAGTTCCTCCTGAGTCGTTTTCAGCCTGGCTTCAAGCGCTTGCTCCTTTTCGCGGAACCTTCGCTCCGCGTCACGCCTCAGATCGGCGACCCAGGTAAAAGGTCGATCCGCAACACCGCGCCCGCGCAGAGCAATCAGGGCGTTGCTGCCGGAAAGATTCTCCAGAGCGCCAACAACGAACGCGGCGTTATGTGCGGACGGCATCACGACCTCTTGGCCCATCATCTGCCCACGGTCCACCCAGAACTGGTCGGCCAGAAGATCGGTATCGGCAACAAGGATGACATTGATCTGACCCGACTTGAGATGCTCTTGTGCCGGCTTCGCATCAGCCTTGTCTGCCGGTTCGGTGGCGTTTTTATTCGTGTCCGCGCCGTCTTGATCTGCACCGGTCGCGCCTTCAACTGGCGGCGACTGCGAACTGGGCCGGCCGGTGGGGTATGCTGAATTGACTTCGCCCGAGAGCCGTACCGCCAGCGTCAGCCGCTTTCCGCCCGGCACGTAGGATCGCAACAGGCCAAGCGGATCGGCTCCCATCCCCATCTTGTCGGAGCCCACAATCATCGCGTCCTGGCTGGTCTCGATGATGGGCTGGAATTCCACCTTTGCACCATCCGCCCGGGTGAAAAATCCGGCCGAGGCGACATTCATCTGCTCGATTCCCGCGGAGAGAACGTCGCCCTCGTTGATATTGCGCTTGTCCAGCCCGAGCCAGGCGATGAACTCCGTCACCATGTTCCCGTCCTGCCCGCCGAACTGGACGCGCCGGGCGTGACGAATGTCGGCAGCCACCTTCGAGCCGTCGAACTGAACGCCCCAGCCTTCCAGGACCTTGGCCAGCCGCCTGCGCCCCTCGCCCGGATCCTTGATCATTCCAAGCTGAGCGCTTTCTGCGACGGGATCGATGAAGGCGAGCACCCGGCCGCCCTTCATTGCGTACTGATCGATGGCGAAAGCCGCCTCCTCGGTCAGACCCGTGGGCTGGGCCACCATCAGAACGTCGATGCCGTCGGGAATGGACGTGACGTCTTGGCCGATCACACGCACGTCGAAGAACTCGCGGATCTGGCTCATCACCATCCACGGACGCTGGGGCCTCTTGCCCATTGGCGTGTCGATCTCGCCGCCATCAAGCGGCAGCGCGGTCATCAGGCCCACGACCCGCTTCTTGGGATTGGCCAGATTGTGCACGATCTTTGTGACATCGTACTCCAGGAATGACTCTCGCGACGGCGTGAAAAACGGGATCACCTCCTGGTCGTCGGTCGAGTTGCGCGCCACGAGACCGAAGTAACCGACCTCGCCCTCCGCGTTCAGGCGGACACCCCTGAGCCCCGCGGCCACGACACGATCCTCTGCATCCGAGAAAGGCTCTGGATCAATAATCGAAAGCTGCAGCTTGCCGCCCGAGATGTCGCGATACTGCTCGAAGAGCGCCCGCACGCGCTGGAAATACCGCACATGCTCGGGTGCCACTTCCGTCAGCCTGCGCGAGAAATAGAGCCTTGCAGTAATTGGCTCGTCG
>CAZZPH010000193.1:2636-5410 GCA_964655725.1 uncultured Hyphomicrobium sp. | reverse complement strand
GTCGTGCAAGACCTTCGACGAGCCGATGAGCACAGGTGTCGAGCAGCGGATCGCGGGTCTGCGTCCTGGACATTATACGCGCCTGGGTGCTGCGCTCCGGCATATCTCGGCCATGCTCGCCGAGCGGCCCCGGGCCCGGCGGCTTCTCTTGGTTCTCACCGATGGAAAGCCGAACGATCTCGATCATTATGAAGGGCGTCACGGCATTGAGGATACGCATATGGCCGTGCGTGAGGCGCGCCGGCGGGGACAGACGGTGTTCGCCGTCACGATCGACACGAAGTCCCAGGCAACATTCAGCCGGATTTTCGGCCCCCACGGCTATGTGGTGGTGCCGGCGCCTGAGAAGCTGACGGCGGCGCTTCCGCAGCTCTACCGCCATCTTGTCACGGGATGAGCGAAAGCACGGACGAGCCATGGCGGCAGGACGACTGGGGCGTGCTCGGCGAACTCCCCGGCGATTTCATGATGTGGATTCTCATTGCCAGCGAATTGCTGGTGTTTGGGGCTGCTTTGCTGGCGCTTCTGGCGGTCAGAGCCACAGACCCGTCGTCCTTTGCTGCCGATCAGGCCCTGCTGGACCGGACGGCTGGCGCCTTGAATACGCTGGTTCTTGTGACGA
The DNA here is from genome assembly GCA_964655725.1 of uncultured Hyphomicrobium sp. GTDB lineage: Bacteria > Pseudomonadota > Alphaproteobacteria > Rhizobiales > Hyphomicrobiaceae > JAGVSR01. The sequence continues at coordinate 4,788 of CAZZPH010000193.1, read as the reverse complement.
GCGGGTTCCTCGCGGCAGGGGCTGTGGCGGCCAGGGCCCACGGCGCGCGATCCAGAGCGCGTCTGTTGCTGCTTGCCGCAGCCGCACTTGGCACGGTGTTCCTCATCGTCAAGTTCTTCGAGTACGCGCACAAGGCGGAGCTTGGCATCGACATCGAGACCAGTTCGTTTTTCACGCTTTATTACCTGATTACGGGGTTCCACGCACTGCATGTAGTCGCCGGCATCATGATCCTGGGGCTTGTCGCAGCCGCCGACAGTGAGCGCAATATGGAGACCGGGGTTGCCTTCTGGCATATGGTCGACCTCGTGTGGGTCCTCCTGTTTCCCATCGTCTATCTGGCCGGGTGATCGAGAGATGAGGATTGCCCATCTGACAGCAGCCTGGCTTGCACTCCTTGCCCTCAGCGCGGCAACGGCGCTTCTGACAGTGATCGACGCGGCACATCTGGATCGACGGGCAGCCACGATTGCTGTCTTGGCATTGGCAGGTCTCAAAGCGCGGGTGATTCTTGCAAGCTACCTGGGGCTATCCGGCACGCGGTTCTGGACGCGGGTGTTCGATAGTGCGATCGGGCTTTTCCTCATCCTGGCCAGTGCGATTTACCTGATCGGCTCCATTCCGGAGGTGGGCAACTCATGACACGTCATCCTGCTGGAGACCAACACGTGCCGGTCTGGCTATGGCTCTTCGCCTACGCGCTGATGGGTTCGGGCTTTGCGATCAACGCGGTGTTCATTGCGCTGGCGGTTCCAGCGATAACGCCGTTTGGATATGGGGGCCTCATGGCAGCGGCCGTGATCGGTGCCGTGATCGGGGTGCTGCCGGCGCGCTGGCTGGCGCGCCGCATTCACGAGGGGATCCGCGAGGATGCATGAGGCCTAAGACGTCTGCGTGATGGCTGGCACCAAGTCAGGTGGAAGCGGCAACTTGAGCGCCTCGGCGCGTCCTCTCGCGGACATCTTGCGGGCGGTCTTGGCGACAATGTCGAAAAGCTCCGCATCGGTCCGGTTCCCGGCAAAGGCGTTGAAGTACCAGCGCATGAAGACGAGGCAGGCGACGTCCTCGAGTATTTGGGCGTCTCGATCGGACTTGAGTTTCTCCTTGCGGATCAGGGCGGCCGCGCGCGCGCAGGCATTGTCATCGTAGCCTTCGAGCGCCATCAACTCGGCGACGCGGCCTGCGTGAAACCGCCCGGCATCGCGGCGCCATGCGAGATAACCGGTTCGCCCCTCGGGGTAGTCCTTGCGTGGCCGCGTCCAGCGCTCGATATGCTGGCCCCTGACGGCAATCTGGAGGACATCAGTGGCGTTGGGCTCCAACTCAGCCAGCACAGCAGACATGCGCTTCCCATAGAGGAGGGCGGCGGGAGTTTCGCCGTCGCCGTCCATCTCGCGGGCGGGATCGGCTGCATTTGCAGCATCGATGCGGTCGAGAACTGATTGGAGTGGGCAGCGCAGACTCATTCATTCTTCCTCCAGGGAGCGCTGCGATCCTCCATCGTGTACGCGCGCAGCACGCTGACGTCCGCGATCATGGCCAGGTTGTGTGAGATCTTGACACCTTGTTGCTCCAGGCGGCTGAACGCACGTGAGAGGCTCTGGGGCTGCATGCCCAGACGGCCAGCGATGAGGGTCTTGTCGTAGGGGAGCGTGATGGTACAGCTGCCGCACTCCACCTCGCACAGTTCCAGGAGAAACTCCGCAACGCGCTGGGCGCCGGTATGAGCCTTGAGCTGCTCGACCTGGGCCACCAGGGAATGCAGGTGGCGGAACGTCGAGGAAATGATCGCCATGGCGATCTCCGGGTTGTCGCGCATCATGCCGGTGAGCAAGGACGTCCGCACGAGCAACAGACGGCTATCGGTCACTGCCTCGGCTGTTACGGGATAGGCCGCATTCTCGAAGGCGACGGCCTCGCCAAAGCTGCGGCCCTTGGTGAAGATGCCAACGACAGCTTCAGCGCCCGTGGGTGTAATGCGGAACAGTTTGACCCAACCGTCGAGAACGACGAAAATATTCTGCGCTGCATCGCCCTGGCAGAAGATCGTCTCTCCGCGTTTGTAGCTCTTCGGCAGAGATCTCTGCAGGATCGGATCGGCGATCGACTGGTGCGAGAGGGGGGACTCGAACCCCCACGGGTTGCCCCACAG
>CAZZPH010000193.1:0-2626 GCA_964655725.1 uncultured Hyphomicrobium sp. | reverse complement strand
GATCGGCGATCGACTGCGGCAAGCTCGAGAAGAGAACGGCGCTCCGTGCCGTGATGAGTTCAGCGCTATCGGTCATCTATCTGTCCCCGGGCCCTGCTTGATCCTGATCCAGGTGCGCTGTCACTGCGCCGGGCTGAGATCCGCACTGTGACCCGATGAGCATCCCGATCACGTGCTCACCCGCCACCCTCGAATGTCAGTGCAGCGAATGCCGTTCTAAATGGAATGCACAAAGTGGCCCCATAGATTTTGTGATTCCGACCGGACGATGAGAATAACACCGGCTGTTCCATAGGAGAAACATCTGTGGCTCTTAACAGAAGTCAAGCATCCCGTGGCTGGCCAAAGTAGGCTGCCTCGAACGGCGCACGCAGAATGACCGTCCGTGGAGACTGTGTTAAAGGCTCAAAAAGCTGGTGCTTTTGAGGTGATCGCGAGCAGGAGTACGGGGAGAAGAGCTGGGCGCAGGGGTGGCGTCCGAATTCGTATTGAGAATACTAATTTTCGTTTGCCGTTGGAAATGAGAAACAGATTGGGCATTCCGAATCCGGGTGTCAAGGTCAGGATTTGCGTGACATTTGCGTTTCGTCGTTGAGGGCTCGCCGAATGACAGCCGGCGGTGCGCAATCGGATGATCTCGTTTCGGAGCATATTGGGTCGCATCGCGTAGTGAAAGGTGGTGTCTGCCTTTCAATGTGGGCGGTTGGGTGTGATCAGCGCACCGGCGACAGGGCAGTTGGGGGGAGCAGAATGAAGCAGACGGGGAGTTTCAGATTAGGTTCTGCGCGTGCCGACTTAGCACTCGGGCTGGCTGCCGTATTGATGGTCATGGCTTGCCTGACCCCCGCGCAGGCGGGCGATTTCGGGGGCACGTGTTGCGCGGATTTGGAGGAGCGCATCAGCGAGCTTGAGGCCACCGCGGCCCGCAAGGGCAATCGCAAAGTGGCGCTGACAATTTCGGGCTACATTGCCCAGGAAATTACGTGGTGGGATGATGGCGGCGAGAGCAACGCTTATTTCCACGGCTACGGGCCCACGCAGGCAACGAACATCCGCTTCGGCGGCAAAGCGCAGATTTCGCCAGGCTGGTCGGCCGGATTTCTGATCCGGATCCAGAACCTCACCGACGACGCTTTTGCCCGCGCGCGAGGCGTCGGCGTCGACCAGAACAATTCCATCCTCGATCGCGGCCTCAACACTCAGGTTTCGCAATGGTACATCGAGGGCAAGGACTACGGAAGGATCAGCGTTGGAAAGATGGTCCATGCTGCCAAGAGCGCGGCGATGGGAACCGACCAGTCCGGCACGCAGATCATCGATAGTTACACCTTCCTGGCAGGCTTTCCGCAGTTCATCATTCGCACTGCGGGAGATCTCAATCCGCCTGCTCTGACGTGGGGCCAGCTTTCCTTCTGCTATGTGCAGGCTCTTTCATTCGGTGGTGACTGCAACGGTATCGTCATGAATGGCGTGCGCTACGACACGCCGGCGCTGGCGGGGTTCACCGCATCGGTGAGTTGGGGTGAGGATGATTTCTGGGAGGTGGGTCTACGCTATGCGCGCGAGTTTGCAGGGCTGAAGCTCGCTTTGGGCGTGGGCTATTCCGACTTCACATGGAACGGGACCGGCCAGCTCCCTGCGGGAAGCAGCAAGGACAGCCAGTTCTTCCAGGCCGGCGGTTATTTAGAGCATGTCGCAACCGGTTTGTTCGCTCACCTCTCCTACGGACACGAAGACAATGACGAAACGATCGTTGCAACGGCGCGCGGCCTCCTGACGCCACCCGACAGCCACCATTGGTACGTCAAGGCCGGCATTCGCAAAGCATGGACGCCGCTCGGCGCGACAATCGTTTACGGCGACTATGCGGAATATATCGATCAGATCGGGCCAGGTGCATTGGGGCTTGGCATCGCGGACAGCACATTCCGGCGCTATGGCGGCACCATCGCCCAGGAGATCGATAAGGCCTCGATGACGGTCTATCTCAAGTATGAACGCTACGAGGCAGATGTGAGCGGCGCGAACCTCGATCCGGCGGTCCGGGCTCTCGATGACGCCGACTTCGTCAGCCTCGGCGCCCTGATCAACTTCTGATCGCCGTGAACATTCCAGATGATCTGAATCTGACGAGCGATAGCATCGGGCGCTTGCCGGCGTTGCGGTGTCGTGGCGCTGTAGCGCTCGGCGCCGGTGTGTTCAGCGCTCCAATCGCGTCGGGTGCGTTTTGAGCTATTGCTCCTTGCCGGTGACGTTGTGCCACGATGGGCGCGTGCTCCGAGCTGGCTGTAGTGTGACGGCCGTCGCGGCTGCAAGCTCTAATAAGGCTCGCCTAAAAGCAAACTGCCCGCGCAGGCAGCTTCTTTGTCCTGCGCGGGCAAATTGTCTGTCGTGCCGCCCGGCGCGATGCACCGGGCCAAAGTCCCTGAGCGCGCTACGGGTATGCGGCAGGAGCCAGCCCGTGCTTCACGCCCCAGACGTACCAGTTATCGACGGCGGTGCCTGTCAACAGGATGCCGATGCCGCCGGTCAGCGGGCACAGGATCGCAAACCACCACGCCCAGCGATGGATGGATTCCATGGAGGCATTGAAGCCCATGGTCCAGCGCCAGAACAGAGCCGCCCG
>CAZZPH010000192.1:0-5419 GCA_964655725.1 uncultured Hyphomicrobium sp. | reverse complement strand
TGTTATGAGCGCCGTCAGTGATCCCTTGAACATGCTCCACCCTGGCCCATTGTGTGATTCGGGCTTGTCATTCGATAGTTGTTTGCAGGCCCGGTGCCGGAAGCCGGCGTAGGCCAGGAGGGGTCCGCTTCGCCTTGATGATGGCAAACCTGATTGTTACGGTCAGTGACGACGAGGATCCGGGACGGACCGCGCCGCGCGGGCATCGAGCGAGACATTAGGCGGTCGATGGCCCGACTGCAAGGCAAGGGTCGGGCCGGGAATCGGGAGAAAGGGCCACAATTTGCCATCTGACAATGACGCAGCCGAGCGCACGGCCGGGGCGCGCGCGCCGGGCGGCGATCGCTTTTTAACATGGGGTTTGGCGCGGCCGGGAGCCCATGCGGCGGTGGTGAGCGCTGTCCTGGGGGCGGTTGTGGCTTCGTGGAGCGCCCTGCCAGCCTCGAGTGAGACCAAACCCGCCCCGTCTGCGGCTACAAGCCTTTATGCACCCGACGCCGTCGAACGCGAGCACAACGCCCGTTACGACCGGGCTATCGCTGAGGTTCGCAGTTACAAGGTTTCCGCCGAGGATTCCGCCCGGCTTGTCGAAGCCGCCAAGGCCTTTGGATCGGCCAGTCTCAACAAGGGGCTCGCCGCGCGCAAAGCGATCCAGGACCCGGTCGCGGGCAAGCTCGCAGACTGGTACCGGCTTCGCAGCGGTTATGGAACGGCGAGCGAGTATCGTGCGTTTCTGGATCAGAACCCGGCATGGCCCGATCGCGGATTGATGACGCAGCGCCTGGAGGAAGCCCTGTTCACGCAAGGGGGCAATTCCCGCGACATTCGCGCCTATTTCGCAAAGTCTGGACCCGATCACGGTGTTGGCTTTGCCGCGCTCGCGTCGTCCTACCTCGCCGAGGGCAACACCAGTGAGGCACACCGCTATGCTGCCAAGGCATGGCGGGAAATGAGCATCCCCGCAACGCTCGAGACCGGGTTCCTCGATCGATTCGGTAAACTGCTGACAGCCGACGATCACAAGGCCCGCCTCGATCGGCTGCTGATCGATGAAGTCCGGTGGAAAGGTCAACGCAACGAGCGCGCGGCTGTCGTGCGCCGGGTTATCGCACGTCTGGATGCGCCGGAGCGCCGCAAGGCCGAAGCCCGCCTTGCGGTCTTTCTCCAGCAGGATGGCGCGCTCCAGCGCGTGGCAAGTCTCGATGTTGGCGAGGGCGCGTCCAAGGACTGGGGGCTCGTATTCCACCAGGTTCAAGCACTGCGCCGTGCGGACCGGGTGCCGGAGGCGGCCCGGCTGATGCTGACGGCGCCGCTTGGTTCATCAGATCTCGCCAATCCCGATGGCTGGTGGGTGGAGCGCCGTGCCAGTGCCTATGCCGCGTTGAGAGTCGGCAAGCCGCAATTGGCTTACGATCTCGTCAGAGAAACGGGTGCGTTGTCGGTCAATCCTCTCAAGGAACAGACCTTCATGGCCGGATGGCTGGCCTTGCGCTACCTCAAGGATGCCGAGCGCGCAGCCCCCCATTTCGCGGCATTTGCCAACGCTGCTGACGGCCCCTTGAGCCGGGCCAAGTCGCAATATTGGCTAGGCCGGCTAGCGGAGGCACGCGGAGACAAAGCGGCGGCGCAGGTGGCCTATCAGGAAGCAACCCTCGACGCCGACACATTCCATGGGCAGTTGGCGATGCAGAAACTGGCCTCCGGCTCGCAGCGGTTTGAGATCAAGCCGCCGAAAGCGCCAAGCCCTGAAGAGATTGCCCGTTTCAACAGCCTCGACGCTGCAAAGGCGGTGGTTGTGGCCAAACAGGCAGGTCTCGATCAGAATGTCCGCCGATCGTTCCTCGTGCAGTTGCGTTTCCATTTGGGCAGCGAGGCGGAAACTGCGATGATCGCCCATCTGGCAGAGGCCGTTGGTGACACGCAGATGGCGGTGAGAACCGGCAAGGCTGGCCTCGCCAGGCGCCAGAACCTCATCTATTACGCCTATCCGGTGCATCCGTTCCCAGCCTACACGCCTTTGCGCAAGCCACCCGAAGCGGCATTTCTCCTCGGTGTTGCGCGCCAGGAGACGGAGTTCAACCCGCAGACCGTTTCAGGTGCCGGTGCCAAGGGACTGCTGCAGGTCATGAACGTGACCGCGGAGCATGTCTGCCGCGATTACAAGATCAAGTGCGACATCAAGAGGGTGATGTCCGATCCCTCCTACAACACCATGCTGGCTTCGGCGTATATCGGTGATCGCATGGACGACTTTCGAGGTTCCTATATCCTGACGCTGGCCGGATACAATGCCGGCCCGGGGCGTGCACGCCAGTGGATCTCCCAGTTTGGTGATCCGCGTGATCCTCAGATTGATCCTATCGATTGGATCGAACGGATTCCCATACAGGAAACGCGGGAATACGTTGCCAAGGTTCTCGCAAACGTGCAGGTGTACCGCGCCCGGCTCGGCAATACTGATGTGGCGCTGCAGCTGGAGCAGGATCTGGTGCGGGCTCGCCATGCCGGCCGCACACAGCCCGCGCGAGAGACAGCGACCGGCACGGCCGCATCCGGCGGGTAGCGGACGCAAGGCAGGCAAGCGGGGGGCACACATGCCGTCGGCGCAACAGCGCTACGAGGAGATAGTCTTTACCCAGCGGAGCGGCCTGCGCCTCTACGCGCGCCATTACGCACCGCACCGCAGTGACGCTCGATCTGCTGCAGCATATGCACGCCCACTGGTCTGTCTGGCGGGGCTGACGCGCAACGGCCGGGACTTTCACGAGCTGGCGCTGGCGCTTTCTGGAGGGGACCACCCGCGCTCGGTCTACACGCTCGATTATCGCGGCCGTGGATTGTCGGATCACGATCCGGACTGGCGCAATTACGCCCTGCCGGTCGAAATGCAGGACGTCGTCGACTTCATGATCCTGGCCGGCCTTGCTGAGCCCGCGATCCTTGGCACATCACGCGGCGGGCTCATTGCGATGCTGCTGGCGGCGGCCCAGCCGGGTTTTGTCGGTCCAGTGATTTTGAATGATATCGGACCGGTCATTGAATCGAAGGGGCTGGCCCGGATCGCCTCTTATGTCGGGCGTATGCCGGTGCCGCGCACATGGACGGAGGCCGCCGCGCTCATCCGTGATCTCAACATGCGCGCGTTTCCTTCACTCCCCGATAGCGAGTGGGAACCCATTGCGCGCCAGCTTTTCAACGAGCGTGACGGGCGGCCCGCACCCGGCTATGACCCGGATCTGTCGCGGGCATTCTCCGTCCTTCAAGGCCCGGTTCCGGCGTTATGGCCGCAGTTCGAGGCCTTGTCTCGTGTGCCGATGATGGTCGTGCGGGGCGAGAAATCCGACATCCTCTCGCGCGAAACGGTCGAGGAGATGCAGCGGCGGCATGTAGCCGTCGTTGCTTATGAGGTCCCCGGTCAGGGCCATGCACCGTGGTTGCGAGATGCCGATTCGATCGAGGCGATCGCAGGATTCCTCCTCAGCCTCGAGAGCTGAGGATGGGTGCCGTGCCGGACTGCCAGTGAGCTGGGCGACGAGTGTGCAGGGCGGCCGGTGTGCCCGTCGGATGCCATCATCGTCGGAGCCTCGTCATCGCCTGCCAGAAGCAGGCGGGATGCGCTGGTCTACCGCTCTCACGAATCGCGGCTGGAATCGACCTCACCCCGATCAACGCGGCGCGAGAACTCCGTCTGTCCGCCCGAGGCTAGAATGCGCGCCTGCTCGATCCAGTTTTCGCGCTCGATGCGGCCTTTGAAGTCGAGGATCTGGCTGATCCGGTCAATGTCGGCGCCGGTCCAGTTGGCGATCTGCTCGTAGCTCGCGATCCCGAGCGAGTTGAGACGCTTCTCGATCAGGACGCCGATGCCACGGATGCGCTTCAGGTCGTTCTCACGTCCGGTCGGGAGGGGAGCATCGCCGCGCAGGGCTTCGGAGCGTACGGATCGCAGGCCCGACAGATCCGGGCGCGACGTTTCGGCTGCCGTGGCGGGCTTTGCAGATTGCTCGCGGTTCTCGCGGATGGCATCGGCGAGATGCACCGGGCGGGGCATATCCGGCTGGCTGGCATATCGTGACAAAACACGCGCCTGCTCCACCCAGTTGTCGAGGCCAACGCGGCCGGGCCGGCCGAGTGCGGTTTCGATGCGCTCGATGTCGGTGGAGGACCAAGCTGCAATGTCGGCGTAGCGGGTCACACCGATGCCCAGGAGGGCCTGCTCGGTTGCCGCATCGATGCCGATGATGCGGGTCAGCCGGTCCGGCGCGGCGCTGCGGGATGCTGCATGCGAGGCAGCGGCATTCGAAGCTGCCGCACTCGTTCCTGAGCCGATCTCACGGCGCCTCGCCGCATAATCCGTCCCGTGGCCGCGCGCCAGAACTTGCGCCTGCTCGATCCAGTTTTCTTGCTCGACCCGATGGACAAGGCCAAGCGACTGATTGATCTGGGCGACATCGCTGGCCGTCCACGCCGCGATCTGGGCGTAGCGCGTTACACCAAGGGCGTTGAGGCGGTTTTCGAGCGTGCTGTCGATGGCGCGGATGCGTTTCAGGTCGTCGATGGATGCCCTGACTGCGGGGCTTGCAGGTTCCGCTCGGGCCGGGGCAGCGGCTGGGGGGACCTGTTGCACAGGTGGTGGCGGCTGTGGAGGTGGAGCGGTCACGACCGTTGAACGCGCAACGGCGGCCGCCGCGGCGGTTGCGGCGGCAGCGGCTGCTGCCGCGGCCGCTGCCTTGGCAGCGGCAGATTGGCCGGGTGGTTCCGCAGGTGCGGGGGGCTCTGCCGACCTGACAGTTGGGGCCGGTGCGGGAGCCGGTGAGGGAGCGGGAGGCGGAGCTGGCGGTGGTTCTGCCGCTGCCGGGCTGGGTGGCGCTGGCTTTGGCGTCACCTCGGTTTGAATTTGGCGCTCGGGAGGTGGAGGGGTCGGCTCGGGGGCTTGGCGTGCCGGTATGGGGGCAGCGACTGTGGGCTGGGGTTCGACAGGGCGCGGGCGAACCTCGACGACCGGCTCGCGGCGCACCGTGCCGGATTCGGCGCCTTCTTCGCCTTTCAGCGCGCGTTCGAACCGCGCAGCATCGGACGCAATGGGCCGCACGGGAGGCGCGGGCGCCGCGGTCTGCTGGACAGGGACGGGCTCGGCCTCGGGCGCATAGCGCGCAGAATGGAATGCGCGCCTCAAAAAACAGCCGATCATGCAGCCGGCGAGGAATGCAGCAAGCAGCAGCAGGAAGGTCTGCAGGGCCAAAGTGATCATACCAGTCAACTCCTACATCGAAGGGAGGGCGCGCCGAAGCTTGCCCTCACTCCTCGACCTCGCCGCACGAGACCCATCCCACGAATATTCCGAGCGCAAGAGCGCCGAGCACGTACCAGAACAACTTGATCAACAGGTAATCCATTCCACGCTCCCAGATGCGCCAAAACT
>CAZZPH010000191.1:0-5462 GCA_964655725.1 uncultured Hyphomicrobium sp. | reverse complement strand
TGCTTTAGTCTTTCCTTCGCCTGCGCCGGACAGATGAGCCCGCCCGTACAGCGCCGCACCACGCCTGCGGCTCCCGCATCACCTTCGCTGTCGCGCACCGCATGACTTCCACACACGGGACACACACGCGGCATCTGGAACGGCACGGCATCGGGCGGCCGCCTGTCGAGAACGACGGACACCACTTGCGGGATCACATCGCCTGCGCGCTGGACGACGACCGTATCTCCGGCGCGGATGTCCTTGCGGGCGATCTCGTCCTCGTTGTGGAGCGTGGCATTGGAAACGACAACGCCGCCAACCGTGACCGGATCGAGCTTTGCAACGGGCGTCAGCGCTCCGGTCCGCCCGACCTGGATCTCGATGGTGCGCAGCACGGTTGTCGCCTGCTCGGCGGGGAATTTGTGTGCGATGGCCCAGCGCGGCGAACGCGAGACAAAACCCAATCTCTCGCGGTAATCGAGCCGATCGACCTTGTAGACCACACCGTCGATGTCATACCCGAGCCCGGAGCGTTTCTCGCCCATCTGGCGGTAGTAGGCGAGCATCGCCTGTGGCGTTTCGCACAACGTCGTCAGAGGATTGACCGGCAGGCCCCAATCCCGAAGAGCCGCCAGAACTCCCGATTGCGTCGCGGCGGGGAACGCGGACATCTCGCCCCACGCATAGGCGAAGAACCGTAATGGGCGGCTCGCCGTTACGGCCGGATCGAGTTGGCGCAGCGAGCCTGCCGCGGCGTTGCGCGGATTGGCGAAGGGTTTGGCCCCTGCCGCCTCCTGCGCCGCATTGAGCCGCCGGAAATCCTCATGCGAAATGTAGATCTCTCCCCGCACATCGACGGCGTTGGGAACGTGGGGCCCCTTCAGCCGGTGCGGGATCTCCGCGATGGTTCGCACATTATCCGTGACCCGCTCGCCTTCAGACCCATCACCGCGCGTCGCAGCCTCCACCAGCAGGCCGTCCTCGTACCGGATCGAAATCGAGAGCCCGTCGATCTTGGGCTCAGCCGTGAATGCGATGGCCGATCCGGCGGATAGGCCGAGAAAGCGTGCGACGCGATCAACGAAATCCGTGACATCCTCGTCGCTGAACGCATTACCAAGCGAAAGCATGGGGATGCGATGGCGTACCTTCCCGAAGCCATCGGCAGCCTTGGCGCCGACACGGTGGGTGGGGCTGTCGGGGCGCACCAGATCGGGAAATCGCGCTTCGATGGCATCATTGCGCTGGCGCAACGCATCGTACTCGGCATCGGAGATTTCAGGCGCGTCCGATTGGTAATAGAGCGCATCGTGCCGTGCGATCTCCGCCGCCAACCGCTCAAGTTCTGACGCCGCCTCGGTGGAGGACATTTCGCCAACGGAGCCGCGCGCCGTATCGCGCACGCCAGCTGCGCTCTCAGCCTGGGCCGCCGAGGGAGAACTTGGGGAGGTTTTTCCAGGCTTTGGAGATCCACGAGTCCCCGTCTTCGCGCGGGGCGAGCCCGTCCGACTGGAGGAGCGCGTAGGCATCTTTATACCATTTGGAGTTTGGGAAGTTATGTCCAAGAACGGCGGCGGCCGTCTGCGCCTCTTCCTTGATGCCGAGCGCCATGTAGCACTCGGTCAACCGCATCAGCGCCTCTTCGACATGCGCCGTCGTCTGGTACTCCGACACGACGGTTTTAAATCGATTGATTGCACCGATGAAGTTCTTGCGCTTCAGATAGTAGCGGCCAACCTCCATCTCTGAAGCGGCCAGGGTATCCTCGGCCACGCGGATCCTGTTCTCCGCCTTCTCCGAGTAAGCGCTGTCGGGATAGCGAGACTTCAGGATCCGCAACTGCTCAAGCGCTTTGCGCGTCGCCTGCTGATCGCGATTGGGACCCCTCATCTCGTCGAAATAGGCAGATGCGATGATGTGATGGGCAAACGGCGCATCCTTAGTGCCGGGATGCATGACCGTGTAGCGTTCCGCGGATGCGATCGCCTCAGGCGTCTTGCCGGCCTTATAGTAGGCGTAGGCGGCCAGAACGATCGCGCGGCGCGCCTCCGGCGAATAGGGATGGGAACGATCCAAATCCTCGAACTTGCGCGCGGCGTCTTCGAAGCGGCCGCGGCTCATGAGGCTATCGGCATCCGCGTACATCTTCTCGGGCGGATCGGTATTGATGGCGCTGGTGGAATCGATCGACGAGGCACAACCCGCAAGGAGCGCAGCCAAAACCGCGAGGGCGGCAACGGCGCCACGTCTGGGATGACAGCGATGGAACCTGATGCGCATTGCGTATGCCGAATCCCGTCTCTCTCAGGCCAGAGGCCCCTCGCCAATTCGCCCCGAGGCCGCCGCCCAGGACCCAACCGCGATCCCGGCCAGCTTGCGCCTTGAAGCCGTCAGCAGGCCCGTACCCGGGCCCGCATCTCCCGCCCCGAACAACCATGGCCAGCCAGCGGCGAAACTTATGCTGTCCATCTCAGTTCGAGCCGGCAGGACTCGCTTGGTCCTAACACAACCCTCATAGCAGATGCCATGGGCGCGGCCAAATTACCGGATCGGCCGAACGCACAGATCCACCATCAATTTCAGCTATGTGTCGATTATGGTGGGAGTGGGGCTTGTCGCCACCACAGGCGCGGAATGACACGGGATCCGGGACCCTAACCCGCCAGGCACCTGCTATAACAGACCGTGACGGTGCCGGGACTTGAACAGCCTCAGGCTCGCGGCCCGGTTGACTACTCACCAACAGCGACCATCGCGGGAGCCGACGCCATACCGAAGGACCAGGGCTGAACCTCCCGAACTCGCGGGGCCTGAACCATCGTCCAGGCGGTCGGATCAGCAAGCAGGGCCTGCACAACGAGCGAATTCAACCGGTGCCCACCCCGAACGGAGCGGAAGGCGCCGAGGATCGCGTGGCCAGCCAGGCTGAGGTCGCCCACGGCATCGAGCATCTTGTGGCGCACGAACTCCATCGGATCACGCAGGCCATCGCGGTTCATGATACGGTCTTCGCCGATCGCGACGGTATTGTTGAGATTGGCGCCGAGCGCCAGACCCGCTTTCCAGAGGCGCTCGACATCGGCCATAAAACCGAACGTGCGCGCATACGCGAGTTCGTTGCGAAACACTCCCGGGCTCATCTCGAATGCCAGACGCTGACGGCCGATGATGGGAGTGTCAAAATCGATTTCCAGGTCGAGATGGAAACCAGAGTGAGGAGCGATCTCGCCCCAGCATGCGCCGTCTTCGACGCGGATCGGTTTGAGAACCTTTATGAACCGGCGGGGCTCCGAAAGCTCGACGACGCCGGTCTCATCGATCGCCTCGACGAACGGCACCGAGCTGCCGTCCATAATCGGGACTTCCTTACTGTCGATCTCGATGATGCAATTATCGACGCACAGGCCTCTCAGGGCTGCCAGCAGGTGCTCGACCGTGGAGACGGTATTTCCGGTGTTGTCTCCAATGACAGTACAAAGCGTGAGGTTCTTGACGTTGCTGACGTGGGCGGGAATCTGAGTGAGGATTTTCCCGCGCTTCGTGACGATGAACAAAAGACCCGTATCGGCTTCCGCGGGATGCAGGACCACCGAAACCGGTGCGCCGCTGTGAACTCCCGTGCCTCTGAGTTCGATCTCGCGTGCGATCGTCGTTTGTCGCGCGCCGATGAATCGATTCGACATGCTGCGCCGTCCCTCGCATTTCCCAGGCAACTGGCCCGCGCCCCACGGCGCTGCAAGCTGCCCCCCCGGACCTTGATATCGCCACTCGGTTCCCTGGTCACATCGCGCACTTGGCGGCGCTTCACTTGACCAGGTCGCAGGGCAAATCAAAATCACATCCAAGGTGACGATACCCCCCACCTTACAGAGGGACAAATCACGCTTTCTTACATTGTGTTACTCTCTAGCCGCAGTGCGCGCGGCCAATCCGGGAATTGCTCCCGCCGCGCGGTCATTCAACGGCGCGACTTGCTGAAAAGTGCAGGTAAATCGGCCTCTCTTCGATGCTCGTCCCCTTCGCGCGCCGCCGCTCCATGGTCGCTTTCTGACGCGTATGTGACGTTGGCCGGGTGATGGTGGGGATGAGCATGCGCACGGTATCCGGAATCGATCTGCTGTCGATCCGCAAGCGAATCACTTTCGGTCCGCCCACGTCCCGTCAGGCGCTCGAAAAATCCTCGTCGCCGTGGCTCGGCGGGTTGGCGTGAGGACGGCAGGCCTTGACCTTGAGGAGCGGGGCGCTGTTGGGCCGATTTTGCATAGTAATCGCGTTGCCCGACCACAGGGAAATCGTCCACATCCGGCATGCGCCGCGGCGCGCGCCTCACCTGAGCCGGTGGGGCAGGGGTGAACACGCTCGAATCCGTTCCAGGGGGCGGGGCCTGCGCGTGATGTACGGGCGGCACAGGGGATTGCCGCGTCATCGCGCCGGGGGAAACTTCCTCGATCTCGATGTCATCGGGACCGTGCCAGCTGGAGCCGGACGCGCCACCGGACCCTGGCTGACCGTCGTGCCCCGCAGTTGCCGGAAATGTTGCTTGTGATGAAGGATGGGACTGCTCGTAGGTAGAGGCAGAGCCAGCTTCCGGTTGATGCAGGGCGGCTGCGATTTGCTGATAGGCTTCGTCTTCGGCCCGGGAACTCTGTGGAGCCCCGGTTGAACCGGCAGCGCCCTCAGTGTCAGCGGGATGGCTCGACGCCAGGCCGTTCGCTCCACCTCGCACAGGCGCGGGCGCGTAGGCAGGCATCTGTGGCGGCGTCATCCCCGCCAACTGGCGCTGCATGCCCGACGCCACGATGGATACGCGGACCCGATCGCCCATGCTCTCGTCATATGTCGCCCCGACAATGATGTTGGCTTCCGGATCGACCTCTTGACGAACGCGGGTTGCAGCCTCGTCAACCTCATAGAGCGTCAAGCCCGGACCGCCGGTGATCGACAGCAGCAGGCCCTTCGCGCCGCTGAGACTGACATCGTCCAGCAGCGGATTGGCGATTGCCTCTTCGGCGGCCATGATGGCGCGATGCTCACCGGTCGCCTCGCCGGTCCCCATCATCGCCGTCCCCATCCCGCTCATGACGGTGCGGACGTCGGCGAAATCGAGATTGATCAGACCTTCCTTGACGATGAGATCGACGATGCAAGCGACGCCGGAATACAGCACCTGATCAGCAAGAATGAAGGCTTCCGCAAATGTCGTTCTCTCGCTGGCGATGCGGAACAGGTTCTGATTGGGGATGACGATCAAGGTATCCACGAACTGGCGCAACTCTGCGACGCCAGCTTCCGCGATGCGCATGCGCCGCGCGCCCTCGAACTGGAAGGGCTTGGTCACGACGGCAACGGTCAGAATGCCGGCTTCCCTGGCGATCCTGGCGATGACGGATGCAGCCCCAGTGCCTGTTCCACCCCCCATTCCAGCGGCGATGAAAACCATGTGTGATCCAGCGACGACGGCGCGGATGTCTTCGAGCGCT
>CAZZPH010000190.1:0-5472 GCA_964655725.1 uncultured Hyphomicrobium sp. | reverse complement strand
GCTCGCGAGCGCGAGGCCGCCGAGGATGAGTGCGAAGCCGGCAGCGTGATAGAGGGCGGGCTCCTCGCCCAGGAGCGCCATCGCCATCAGGCTCGTGAAGAGCGGGATTAAGTGGATAAAGGCGCCCGAGCGCGTGGGCCCTAAGATCTCCACCCCGCGCGCATAGAAGAGATACGCAACGAGGCTCGCCAGCACAGCCGCGTAGGCCACCGCCGCAACGGTCTCCCAGGACCACACGATTTCCATGCCCTGCGCATACTCGTAGCCTGCAAGCGGCAGATTGACGAGGCCCGCAATCGCGTACGTGACGCCGACGAACGTGAGCGTCGAGACTTCCGGCCGTGTTCTCAGCAGTGTCGTGTAGAGCGCCCAGACGGCCGTCGCAAACAGCATGACGAGATCGCCGCGGTTGAAGGTGAGGCTCGCCGCCTGCTCCACGTCGCCGCGCAGCACCACCACCGCGACCCCGAGCAGCGACAACCCCATGCCCGCGAACTGATTGAGCCGCAGCCGGTCGGAGAAGATCACCGCCCCCAGCGCCATGATGAGCACCGGCGCCCAGGAGTTGAGGATCGCGGCGTTCGTCGCTGTCGTCTCGGTGAGCGCGATATACTGCAGCGTGTTATAGATGCCCGATCCCAGAAACCCGAGCATCAGCATGCGCGCCTTGTTCTGGCGCAGCACCTCCCAGTCGGAACGGATCGAGGACCACGCGAACGGCAGGATGAGGAGGGCGGCCAGCGACCACCGCAGGAACGCCAGCGTCATCGGCGGAATGATGCCGTTCGCCCAGCGGCCGAGAATGTGGTTGCCGGCCCAGAAGAACATGGTCAGCGTCAACAGCATCGCCGCGTTGAGCGCCGAGCGCTGGTTCAAATGGTTGAGCATGACATCCTGGGGCCAGTGAAGATGCGCCGGCGGGGATCTACCGGTATCGGCCGGCTGGCGTCAAACGCCATCGGGTTCGGCTGAGCGGACTGCCGCGGAACTGCGGGGCGCACCGGCGGGGGCCCCGACACCGCACTGAGGTGGCGCAGGAGCGGTGGCAGGGGGTCACGTTGTCAAGTGAAGCGCAGGACACTACACAGGCGGTCGGCAATGCCTGAAGGTGCGAAACGGGGCCCATCCCGCGCACGATCCGGGGCAAACTGGGCAGCGAGGACCGATCATGACGGCAGGCAACTCCAACGGGCTGGTCACGATCTTCGGCGGGTCGGGGTTCGTCGGCCGCTATGCGGTCCGCGCGTTGGCACGCCGCGGTTGGCGGGTCAGAGCCGCATCACGCCGGCCCGATCTGGCGGGCCACCTCCAGCCGATGGGTGCGGTGGGCCAAATCCACGCAGTCCAGGCCAACATGCGATTTCCCGGCTCACTGGCACAGGCCGTAGCCGGCGCCGATGCCGTCGTCATCTCGGTCGGTGTGTTGGCAAGCACCGGGCGGCAGACATTCGATGCGATCCACGTGGAGGGGCCCCGAGCGGTCGCACGCGCGGCACGAGAGGCGGGCGTCAAGCACCTCGTGCACATTTCTGCGATCGGCGCGGACCCCTCGTCGTCCTCCAAGTATGCACGCACGAAAGCCGAGGGCGAACGGGCCGTCCTTGCCGAGTTTCCCAACGCGGTCATCTTGAGGCCGTCGATCGTCTTTGGCGCCGAGGACGAATTCTTCAATCGCTTTGCAGCCATGGCGCGGATGTCCCCGCTCTTGCCCCTGATCGGCGGCGGCGCGACCCGCTTCCAGCCGATCTTCGTGGGCGATCTCGGCGAGGCTATCGCCGCGGCGGTCGAGGGCGGGGCCACACCAGGAACGGTCTATGAGATCGGCGGACCGGAGACGTTGTCTTTCCGCGAATTGCTCGACAGAACGCTGGAATATGCGGGCCGGTCACGCGGCTATCTTCCGCTGCCATTCTGGCTCGCCAAGCTCCAGGCCATCGCGACCTGGCCGTTACCCAACAGCTTGCGTCCGATTACGCTCGATCAGGTTCGCATGCTCGAACACGATAACGTCGTCAGCGATGCCGCCCGAACAGACGGCCGCACCATCGAGGCTCTCGGCGTCACCCAGCTGCGCTCAATCGCCTCCGTTGTGCCAGACTACCTAGAGCGCTTCCGGGCCAAGGGCCAGTACGCACGCTATCGTGGGTAAGTGCGGGCTCCCGGCGATCTGGGACGGCCTCCCCACACGCTTATGAAATTGAAAAAGCCCAGGTCCTGCATTCGCAAGACCTGGGACTTGACGTGTTGCCTTCAGAAATGCCGGCTTAGTGGACGCTCGCGATCGCAAGTTCGCCGTCCATCGCATGACTGAGAGCGGCCTGACGCGAATCCGTCAGCGCGATGGGCGTCCCGTCGGCGGCGTGCAGAGCGAACAGGCGAATACCCGCGGGAAGCCCTTCCACCGCTGGGAAGAGCTGACGCGCTTCCTCTGCGTTCAGAACCTTGATGTAAGCGACCTGACCACCACCGAGGCGAGCGAGATCCGTCTCGCTCATGACCGGCGTGGTACCGAGGCGGCTGGCAATCGACTTTGCCTTCGCCTTCTTGTCGATGGACTTGCTATTCATGACGCACTTCCTCCTGGAGGAGATGGGGCGAACGTCACGCATGCCGTGGGGCACTGGGCCCGGCTGGCGCGGCCACGGATCTTGGCCATAGTTCGTGACGATCCTATGATTCCGCTGTCTTGGCTGTAGCGAACGGGCATCTAGGTCTGGTTTTTCTGCCCACCGATCTCGATACGCCGCATCAACCGTTCCGGTTCGTGGCGCACGAGGTCAATTGACAACAGCCCGTTGTCGAGCTCTGCGGAGCGCACTTCGATGCCGTCCGCCAAAACAAACGTCTTGGCAAACTGGCGCGCTGCGATTCCCCGATAAAGGAACTCGCGTTCCGTATCATCCTGGGCGCGGCCCTTCACGATCAGATGCTTGTCCTCGACCGTAATCTCGAGGTCTTCGCGCCGGAAGCCCGCCACAGCGAGCGTGATGCGCAGCGTCTCGGCTGCACCTTCTTCACCGGCGATTCGCTCGATGTTGTAGGGAGGATAGCCGCCGGAATTCTTACCGGCGCGCTCGATCAACCGCTCGATTTCCTCGAACCCCAACAGCAGCGGGTTCGACATCATAGTCACACGTGTCATTCCAACATGGTCCTTTTCCAGAAGCGACCTTATCCGCCGCATGGCCTGACTTGCAGCACCACCCGGCGGCTTCCACCCGGCGCGACCCCGAATTCTACCCGGGGTCAGCGTCACGATGGCTTTCACGACAAGGATATGGGGTCGCAAGCGGCTGCTTCAAGGTGCCTTTCAGTGTCGCTTTCTGGCCAGCTTTATGGCTCGCTTTCTGGGCCGCTTTCTGGGCCGCTCTCAGGCCTCGAACTCGCTGCGCATCAGCTCCAGCTCGAGCCAGCGCTCCTCGGCATCGGACAACTCGGCTTGAAGTGCCCCGATACGGGCCGAAACAGTCTGGAACGCCGCGGGATCACGGGCGTAAAGACCCGCATCACTGAGCTTGTCCTGTAGTGCGGCGAGTTCGGCGGTCAGACCTTCGATCCGCAGGGGTAACGTCTCCAGGGCGTGCTTTTCCTTGAAGGACAGCTTGCGCTTCGCGCGGACCGCCTGAGGTGCGGGTTCCAGGCCCGCTCCGGCGTTGCGTGGCTGTTCCAGCGCGGGCGGCGTGTCGCGATCGGTCGATGGGGGCCGGGTTGCCGCGGCCAGCGCACGCTGTGCGAGCATGTCGGAATATCCACCCGCATACTCGGCCCACGTTCCATCACTCTCGGCCGCAAGCACCCCGGTCGCCACGCGATCGAGAAAATCGCGATCATGGCTGACGAGGATCACGGTGCCCGCATAATCGGCCAGCAACTCTTGCAGCAGATCGAGCGTTTCCAGATCGAGATCGTTGGTCGGCTCGTCAAGGACCAGCACATTCGATGGCCGCGCCAGTGCGCGTGCGAGCATCAGGCGCCCGCGCTCACCGCCGGAGAGCACCCGCAACGGCGAGCGCATCTGCTCGGACGTGAACAGGAAGTCTTTCATGTAGCTGGCGACGTGGCGCGCCTTGCCGTTGATGATCACCTGATCACCGCGCCCGCCCGTCAGCGCCTCGGCCAGCGTCCAATCGGGCCTGAGCTCGTCGCGCTTCTGATCGAGTGTGACGATATCGATCGACTGTCCGAGCCGCACGCTGCCGCTGTCGGGCTCAAGGTCTCCCGTCAGCAGCCGCAGCAGCGTCGTCTTGCCCGATCCATTGGCCCCGACGATGCCCAGACGATCCCCGCGCAGAATGGTGAGTGTGAGATCGCGCACCACCGTGCGATCCCCCCACGACTTGGAAATGCCTGTGGCCTCGGCCACGAGGCGGCTGGAGCGTCCCGCTTCGGCGGCGGCGAACTTGACGTTGCCCTGCGCCTTGCGCTGCTCGCGCCGCTCCTGACGCAACGCCGCCAGCTCCCGCACGCGCCGCACGTTGCGCTTGCGCCGCGCTGTCACGCCGCCGTGCATCCACTGATCTTCGCGCACGATCCTGCGGTCGAGCTTGTGGCGCTCGATCTCCTCCTCCTCCAGGACCTTGTCGCGCCAGGCTTCGAAGGCGGAGAACCCATTGTTCAGCGTGCGGGTGCGGCCGCGATCGATCCAGACCGTCGTGCGCGACAACGTTTCGAGAAACCGCCGGTCGTGGCTGATGAGCACGATCGCCGAGCGCAGCCCGGAAAGCCGCGCCTCCAGCGCTTCGATGGCAGCCAGATCGAGATGGTTGGTCGGCTCGTCGAGCAGCAGCACGTCGGGCTCTGAGACGAGCGCACGCGCAATCGCGGCCCGGCGCGCCTCGCCACCCGAGAGCGTCGCCGTCGACGTTTCGGGGCCAAGTCCCAGCTCCTCCAGAATGAAGCGCGCCTGATAGGGATTGTCCGTTGGACCAAGTCCCGCCTCCACGTAGTCGAGCACCGTTTCGAACGCCGACAGATCGGGCTCCTGCGACAGGTAGCGGATCTGCGCGTTGGGGTGCTGGAAGCGTTCGCCGCGATCCGGGGCGACGAGCCCGGCCGCGATCTTGAGCAGCGTGGATTTGCCCGAGCCGTTGCGGCCGACGAGGCAGATGCGGTCCCCCTCCTCGACGTTGAGGGCCGCACCCTCCAGAACGGGGGCGCCGCCGAAGGTGAGGTGAATGTCGCGCAGTGTCAGAAGTGCTAGGCCCATGCGGGAACAAGGTCTCCAATGCGGTGCGCCCCGCTTCTATCCCGCTTTTGATAGAAAGGGCCAGCGTCTCTCCGCGGGGTGGGGCCCGCACTGCCCATGGTCCGCCGCGTGTCCGCCGCGTGATTGCCATTCGGATGACATGAGAAACACGGCACGCTACGCTCCCGATACGGAGGGAGGGGCGAGGGCGATGTTGGACGATGGGGTCTCCAAGCTGGGAGCGAACGCAGGCGGCGTGTTGCCGGCCGGTGCGGCAAAGCCCAAGG
>CAZZPH010000189.1:0-5481 GCA_964655725.1 uncultured Hyphomicrobium sp. | reverse complement strand
GGGAATTTCTTGCTAACGTCATTTGCCTCGGCCGCCTCCTGCACGACCTGACATCTTAAGCGACGTCGCGGCACGTGCCGAACCCGTTTGCCATCCGTACCTGGGAGTTCCGTACCATGACAAAAGTCCGCGCATTGGCCGCAGCGCTTGCTGCCTTGCCCCTGACCGCCCTCACCCTCGACACCGCGACGCTCGAAGCAGCCTCACAACACGAGATCACGGTCACGATTGCATCGGTCAAAGCTGTGGACAGGATCGACTTCTTCTCCAAGGCCGACTTCTACGCCCGCGTCACCATCGATGGCGATAAGCAGAACACCCCCTTCATTCGCCAGAAGGCCGAGATCGCACCCAACTGGCAGATCTCCAAAAAAGTTGCGCCCGGAAAATACAACGTCAAGCTCGAAGTGTTCGACAAGGACCTGAGCGTCGACGATCCCGTTGACATCAACCGCGTCGACAAGAAGCGTGATCTCGACTTCACGATCGATACGCGCAAGTGCCGGGTCGGCGGGTTCGCCTCGACATTCAAGTGCGACCAGACGATCACCCGCGCAGGCAAGGAGAAGAAGTCCGCGGAGATCAGTTTCAACGTATCGGTCAAGAAGTAGCCGATCGCAGCCGTTCGAACAATGCAACACCTACCGGCGCAGTCATGTGCGCCGGTACGGCCTGTTTGATGCGCCCTTACCGCCCAGAGGTTGCGAGCAACGCTGGCACCTCAGCACTGCTGCTGGGTTGATCGGTTGTTTGGTCGATCGGCTGTCTGAACCTGTTCAGCAATCCGTGCACGGCACCGACTGGCGCGTAGCATCGCTGCCCATGAATACGGCCAGGATGCGCATCGGCGCCTGACCGGTGTTCTTGCCGTTGTGGACGACCGCCATCGCTTCCAGGAGCGCGTCTCCGGCACGGTAGACGCGCTTTCCGTTCGCGCCATAGTCGACGGTCAACTCCCCTTCGAGAACATAGCCGAAGGTCGGCACATCGTGAGAATGCCAGCCGGTCTCCTTGCCAGGAGCGAGCATGACGATCGCGGCCGTCACACGCGCCGGGGCAGAGGTAGGGTAGACAATCGTCTCGCCGGCGACCGTCTGTCCCGATGCCAGAAGAGGCGTCAGAGCAGGTGCGGCGGGTAACGGCACACCCGGCTCCGCACCGGCAATTCGCGTGCCCCAACTGCCCACCAGGATCCCGATACATGCACCGGTCAACACGAACCCGATGGCCGCCCTCGCGCGACACGACTTGCGCAGTTCCCACTTTCCAGGCATCGAAACCTCTAAGCTGCAGCGCCTCGGCGTACTTCTGATACAAGGCTGCCCGGTCGAGACATGAAGCGCAATGCCCCTTTTCACGGCCCGGCCCCGCAAAGGGGCCTGCTTGGCTCTCTCCTGGTGGCCTGCCTGATTTGCGTCCACCTGTTCGCGCAGCCTGCTGCAGCACAACGCCAACTGATCGAGCCTGAGGCATCGACCGGTTGGATGGGCAGCACAACAGCGCGGTCCAAGCGCCATATGATCGCAACGGCCAATGCCATTGCCTCCGAGGCAGGCCGCGAGATGCTGCGCGCCGGCGGGAGCGCCATCGATGCGGCGATCGCCGCACAATTCGTCCTGGGCCTCGTCGAACCGCAATCCTCCGGGCTTGGCGGCGGAGGATTCATCCTTCATTGGGATAGCTCAGCTCAAGAACTCAAAACCTACGACGGACGCGAAACCGCGCCGGCGGCCGCCCGTCCCGATCGCTTCCTGCGCAATGGCGCACCCCTACCATTCGATGTTGCGGTGCATTCCGGTCTCAGCGTGGGCACACCCGGATTGGTGCGGCTGCTCGCCGACGTTCATGCGCGCCACGGTAAGCTGCCATGGCCGAAACTGCTCGAGCCTGCCATTGCCCTTGCAGTAGGCGGGTTTGAAGTATCGCCGCGACTGAGCCTGATGCTGCGATGGCGCGGGCCATCGTCGTTCGATGCCGAAGCACGCCGCTACTTCTTCGACGAGAATGGGCAAGCGAGACCTGCCGGCTATCCCATCAAGAACCTTGCATATGCGGCCGTCTTACAGAGTATCGCAAACGAAGGACCCGATGCGTTCTATTCAGGCACGACCGCGCAAGCCATCGTCGCCGCGGTATCGAGCGCGCCGAATGCGGCAGGCGATCTGACACTCGATGACTTGAGCGCCTACCGCGTCGAGGAGCGCGCACCGGTCTGCTCCAACTATCGCGACTACAAAATCTGCGGCATGGGTCCGCCCTCCTCGGGCGGCATCGCAGTCGCTCAAATCATGGGCATCCTCAGCTCCTTTGATCTCGGACAGAGCCCAGCCGACAGCCTGAACCCCGCCGCCGTGCATCTCATCGTCGAGGCCCAGAAGCTTGCCTATGCCGATCGCGGCCGATACCTCGCGGATCCCGCATTTGTCCCCGTACCGGAGGGTCTCACCGATCCTGCCTATATCGAAGCGCGCCGTCAGCTCATCGACACGGGCACGGCCATGGGCCGCCCTGAGCCTGGCATTCCGCCCGGGCTCGACAAGCGCGGCTTTGGCATCGATGCAACGGCCGAGCGCGTGGGCACCACCCACATATCCATCATCGACGCCGACGGGAACGCCGTCTCCATGACGACCACGATCGAAGGCGCATTCGGCTCCGGCATCATGACCTCGGGATTTCTGCTCAACAACGAGCTCACGGATTTCGCCTTCAGGCCGGCCGACCGCGATGGCGTGGCGGTCGCAAATCGCGTCGAGGCACGCAAACGTCCCCGCAGCACGATGTCCCCCACCATCGTCTTTGACCGTGATGGCAACGTCGTCGCCGTCCTCGGCTCGCCAGGGGGCGGGCGCATCATCCACTACGTCGTCAAGGCCCTGGTGGCCCTGCTCGATTGGAAGCTCGATGCCCAGGAGGCCACAGCCCTGACCAATTTTGGCAGCATGGGCGAGGGGCTCGACATCGAGTATGATTGGCGCTCTGTCCTGGTCGGGATCCAGCTGAAGCCTTATGGGCA
This sequence comes from uncultured Hyphomicrobium sp., assembly GCA_964655725.1. Lineage (GTDB taxonomy): Bacteria > Pseudomonadota > Alphaproteobacteria > Rhizobiales > Hyphomicrobiaceae > JAGVSR01. Next base: position 2,465 of record CAZZPH010000189.1, on the reverse strand, counting down.
TGTCATCCAGCCCGATCTGATGACGTCGGGACTGAATATCATCGCCGTCAGGCCTGATCATCTGGAAGGCGGTAGCGATCCTCGCCGCGAAGGTGCGGCCCTGGGAGACTGAGGCACGATCGAGGCAGCCGCTCAACCATGACACAAGAACGCATCACCGTTGTCGGCGCAGGCATCATAGGCGTGTGGCAAGCGCTGACACTCGCCCGCGCGGGTCATCGCGTGAAGCTGCTCGACCAGCGCACAGACCCGATCGCGCACTCTGCCAGTGCCCACGCAGGCGCGATGCTGGCGCCGGGTTGCGAAGGAGAAATCGCGCCACCGATTGTTCGCGATCTGGGCTACGAGGGCCTCAGGCTGTGGCGCGAGGCCTGCCCTGCTATCGAAGCACGCGGCAGCCTTGTCGTCGCCCAACCGCGCGATCAGCCTGATCTCAAAAGATTTGCCCGCCTTACCGAGGGCCACAAAACACTGCACGATCAGGACATCGATAACCTGGAGCCGAGTCTCGCCGGCCGCTTCACCACAGCCCTTTATTTCCCTGACGAAGCCCACATCGCCCCGCGCGAGGCCCTGCGCCTTTTGCTGGACTGCGCGCACGAAGCAGGTTGCGACCTGCACCTCGGCCAGGGCTTCACCGCATCGGATCGCGAGGGCCTCGTCGTTGATTGCCGCGGCTATGCCGCAACGGATATCCTTCCAGATCTGCGCGGGGTGCGCGGCGAGCGCATCCTGATCGCGACGCGCGAGATCGGGCTGTCGCGCCCGGTGCGCCTACTTCATCCCCGCCATCCACTCTATGTCGTCCCCTGGGGCGAGGACCGCTATCTGATCGGCGCCACCATGATTGAAAGCGATGACGAGGGCCCCGTCACTGTGCGCTCCGCACTGGAACTCCTGGGCACCGCGTACGCCCTGCATCCCGCCTTCGGCGAAGCGACGATCCTCGAAATCGCTTCGGGTGTGCGCCCGTCGTTCCCCGACAACGTGCCGCGCGCCCGCATCCTCAATGGCGGCCGGACCATCGCTGTGAACGGCGCCTACCGTCATGGTTTCCTGCTGGCCCCCGTGCTCGCGGCCGCGGTCGAGAGCTTCATCGCCAGCGGCGTACCCCATCCGCTGATCGAACTGGCAGGCAGCGGCCGGCCTTGACCACAGGGGGACCATTCGCCGCTGGCAACCTCCCGCCCCGGCCGCTAGAGTTGACGCATGCCAACACGCGACATCAGCACCAACTGGCCGGCGACTGACAGCCTGCTCAACGCACCCGACACCGGTCCGTCGGGCGGTGCGGCTCAGACATCGTTCGGTTATCGCGATGTTCCCGAGACCGAGCGGCAAGGCCTCGTCAACGAGGTGTTCGCGCGGGTGGCCGAGCGCTACGATCTGATGAACGACCTGATGTCAGGCGGGCTCCACCGGATCTGGAAATCCGATTTCGTGACGATGCTGAACCCTCCGCGCGGAGCCTCGCCATTCCGGCTCCTCGATGTCGCGGGCGGAACCGGCGACATCGCAATCCGCACCGTGACGGCCGGCGGTCAAGGGACGACGGCCGTTGTGTGCGACGTGAGCCGCGAGATGCTGGACGTGGGTCGCCGCCGCGTCGATGAGCGTGGTCTGACACAACGCATCACGCTGCAGGAAGGCAACGCAGAGAGCCTGCCATTCCCCGACCGCTCGTTCGATGCCTACACGATCTCGTTCGGCATCCGCAATGTCACTCACATCGACCGCGCACTCAGCGAGGCTTACCGCGTACTCAAGACCGGGGGGCACTTCCTGTGCCTGGAATTCTCCGAATGCCAAGTGCCCGTGCTCGACCGGCTGTATGATTTCCACTCCTTCGAAATCATCCCGCGGCTCGGCGAATTGGCGGCCGGCGACCGCGAGTCCTACCAATACCTCGTCGAATCGATCCGGAAGTTCCCACGCCAGGACCGATTCGCTCAGATGATCCGTGAGGCGGGCTTCCAGAATGTCACCTACAGGAACCTGACAGGCGGCATCGCTGCGATCCATTCGGGCTGGCGGATCTGAGCCTCGAACGGCCAAATGCAGCGCTTTTCTGGGCCTGCCCCTGCAGTGCTCCGCCACGGCGCCCGTGTGACCGAACGACCCGCGAACGACCGGTTGTCCGGCCGCAGACCGCCTGCTAATAAGGCCTCCATCCGGCCTCAGCGGCGCAGTCAGGCCGGAGGGCGAATTGGTCACCTGATCCGCCCGCACTAAGCGCAGGAGTGAGTTCAGGACAGAGAACGGGGTTGCCCGAACGATGTCCTCCAATCGCGGCCTGCTCCCTTCGTCTATCGGTTAGGACGTCAGATTTTCAATCTGAAAAGACGGGTTCGACTCCCGTAGGGAGCGCCATGTTTTGTCTCACGCGCTGGTCGCGCTCCGACGGGGCGGGCCAACAGCCCGGCGCCCCTTGGGCGCGCGAACGCTGCGCGTTCGAAGTCTCTCCT
>CAZZPH010000188.1:2456-5504 GCA_964655725.1 uncultured Hyphomicrobium sp. | reverse complement strand
TCCGCAAAGCTGTCTTCCCCGTCGCGGGACTTGGAACCCGGTTTCTGCCGGCGACCAAGGCCGTGCCGAAAGAGATGCTGACCATCGTGGACCGCCCGGTTATCCAGCATGTGGTCGATGAGGCGCGCGCCGCAGGGATCGAGCACTTTATTTTCGTGACCGGCCGCAACAAGAGCGTGATCGAAGATCACTTCGATATCCAGTACGAGTTGGAGCGCACGCTGGCCGAGCGCGGCAAGATTGACGAATTGGAGCAGTTGCGCGCGGATCTGCCCGCGGCGGGGCAGACGAGTTTCACCCGCCAACAGGCTCCTCTTGGCCTCGGTCACGCCGTCTGGTGCGCGCGCGACATTGTCGGCAATGAGCCGTTCGCGCTGCTTCTGCCGGACATGCTGCACCATGGTTCCCGTCCGTGCCTGGCGGAGATGATGGACGCCTTCGCTGAAACCGGCGGAAACATGATCGCGGTTGCCCCGGTGCCGGAGGATCAGACCCATCACTATGGCATCGTGGGCGTGAGGGATCAGGATCAGAAGGTTTCAGCCGTCACAGCCATGATCGAGAAGCCGTCGCGCGGGAGCGCGCCTTCCAACCTCCACATCTCCGGCCGCTACATTCTCCAACCCCAGATCTTCGATCTGCTGGAGCGTCAGGAGAGGGGGGCGGGCGGTGAAATCCAGCTCACCGATTCCATGATTGCATTGATGGAGACCGCCGGGCAGCCGTTCCATGCGGTGCGGTTTGACGGTCAGATTTATGATTGCGGGTCCAAGATCGGCTTCCTTGCAGCCAATATCGCTTTGGCGCTGGAACGCTCCGATCTTCAGACCGAGCTGCGGGCCGAGCTTCGCCGTTTGCTCGATCGATGAGTTTGAAGGCTCGCGCGCGCTGGTGGAGATGCTATGAGGTCTTGAAGCTTCACAGGGCAAATGACGGACAATCAGGATGGGCAAAAAGAACAATACTGCACGGGGGCAGTCAGCGGTTCCGGAAACCGACGACATTCTGGACGGCTTCGACATCGACAATCCGGTTCTTCCCGCCGCCATCAGTGATAGCGCCCTTGCATCGGGTGGTTTCCCCTACGATCGCAAGGTCAAGAACGGGGATTACGACGATCAGCTCATCCCGCTCCAGATCGAGCTATTGAAGCTGCAGGCCCATATCGAAAAGCGGGGCGAGCGTTTTATCGTCCTCTTCGAAGGCCGTGATACGTCGGGCAAGGGCGGCGTCATCTCCACGGTTCTGGAGCGCATGAACCCTCGTCATGCTCGTGCCGTCGCGCTGTCCAAACCAACCGAGGTGGAGCGCGGTCAGTGGTATTATCAGCGCTACATCCAGCACTTTCCGACCCGCGGCGATATCCTTCTGTTCGATCGCTCCTGGTACAACAGAGCCGGTGTCGAGCCGGTCATGGGCTTCTGCACGCCCGAACAGCACGCGGAGTTCCTGGAACGGACACCCGATTTCGAGCGGCTGCTCGTCAAGGACGGGTTTCGTCTTGTAAAGCTGTTCCTGACCGTTGGGCGCCAGATGCAGTTGAAGCGCTTCCACGAGCGCAAACACAATCCCCTCAAGCAGTGGAAGCTCACCGACATCGATCTGGCCGCGATCCACAAATGGGATGCCTACAGCGCGGCCCAGAAGTCGATGCTGAACGCAACCCACACACCGCAGTGCCCCTGGACGATTGTCCACGCCAACGACCAGAAGCGCATGCGTCTGGAGGTGATCCGCCTGCTGCTGTCTGTGATCGACTATGACGGGCGCAACCCGAAAGTTGCGATCGCTCCCGATCCGAAAATCGTCGGCAGCGGGCCTCAATTCCTTGGACTGCAGGACTGATCAGCGACCGGGCGCGGGCTCAGTTATCTGCGCCTTTGCGCGATGGCCGCCGTTAACACGTCGTGATCGCTGAACGGCAGCACGGCGTTACCGACGATCTGGCCGGTCTCGTGGCCCTTGCCCGCGACTAAGATGACATCGCCGGGACCCGACATCGCAACGGCCGCATGGATGGCCTCGGCTCTGTCGCCGATCTCGCGTGCGCCCTTGGCGTTGGCGAGAATGGCGGCGCGGATTGCGGCGGGAGTTTCCGTGCGCGGGTTGTCGTCTGTCACGATGACGGTGTCGGCTTTTTCGGAGGCGATGCGCCCCATGATCGGCCGTTTGCCGGCATCGCGGTCTCCTCCGCAGCCGAACACGCAGATGAGGCGGCCCGTCGCGAACGGCCGGCAGGCATCGAGGGCGGCGGCGAGTGCTTCGGGCTTGTGCGCGTAGTCCACGATGGCGAGCGCGCCGTTTGCCTCTCCCACGATCTCCAACCGGCCTTTCACGCCCGTCAGTCGCGACATGGCGTCGAAGACCTTGTCGCTGGCCTCGCCGATGGCCAGCGCGAGCCCTGCGGCGACCAGGGCATTTTCCACCTGATAGGCGCCGACAAGCGGCAGCGTCACCATGATCCGGCGGTCCTGATGCGACAGTGTCAGGCGCTGTGCGAAGCCGTGCAGCGAAACGTCCTTCAGCAAGATGAGATCGCCTGTCCGGCCCACCGATAAGACCCTGCGGCCGGCTGCGGTCGCGGCATCAGCGGCGTCGGCGGACCGGGCTCCATCGGCATTGATGACGACGGGCGCGCCCTCCGGCACGAGTTCGGTGAGGAGCCGCATCTTGGCGGCGAAATAGGCCTCGACCGTCGGGTGATAGTCCATGTGGTCACGGCCGAGGTTGGTGAAGGCGCCGGCCGCGAGGCGCACCCCGTCCAGGCGGAACTGGTCGAGCCCGTGTGAGGAGGCTTCCATGGCCAGATGGGTGATGCCCTCGCCGGCCAGTGCGGCGAGCGTTGCGTGGAGCGCGATCGGATCAGGCGTCGTCAAAGATCCGTAGATCGCGCCTTGAGGCTTCACCACGCCGATGGTGCCGAGCGAGGCCGCCGCATGCCCGCACTCTGCAAGGATCTGGCGTGTGAACTCCGCCACCGAGGTCTTACCGCTCGTGCCTGTGACGGCGACCACGCAACCGGGCTGGCGGCCGTGAAACACCGCGGCC
>CAZZPH010000188.1:0-2446 GCA_964655725.1 uncultured Hyphomicrobium sp. | reverse complement strand
CCGCCATCGCCAGCAAGCGCCGGGGCTCTGGAACGCGCAACACCGGCACCGCCAGCCCCTCTGCCAGTCCCTCCGGCAACGCGGCCGTGGTTCCGGCTACGATCGCGACGGCGCCCCGGGCCAATGCATCGGCAATGAAACTCGCCCCGTTCGCGCGGGCTCCTTGAAGTGCGAAGAACACGGTGCCAGGCCCGACCTGCCGGCTGTCGCTGGCAAGGCCGCCGACCTCAATCATGCCGGCCGGGTCGTCCGGAGTGAGATGCAAGCCGGCGATCTCGTGTAAGCGCATGGCAACCTCGCGCGGCCTGTGAGAGGACGTCCTGAGCGTCGATGGCGTCGGCCCGCAACGGGACGGACCGGGGTTTAGGCTCCCGCTTGCGGGGCGTCAAACGTCATTCTGCGCGGTCTGGCCCTGCGATCGCTGCGTTGAGCGCCGGTCACACCAGCTCAGAGAAAAAGCAGGCCAGCGCATCGGTTTAAGGCTTGCGGGAGCCGCGAATCGGCTAGACACCAAATCGTTAACGATTCGTTGTGCTTGCGTCCGAACGCGCGGTGCGGACCCACGACATGCCCCCTCGGTGCCTGGGAAAACTTGCAACCGGAGCCCTTGCTGCTCTGGCCCTGATGACGGATTCGGCGCTCGCCCAGTCCCGCATCGGCACCGCCGTGCGCGTCGTCAACGACGTGACGGCCGACTTGGCCCGGCTCTCGAGTGGCGACGGCGTCAACCAGGACCAGGAAATCGCGGTCGGCGATCGCTCGGTTGGAGAATTCAAGCTCGACGACGACACCAAGCTCGCGCTCGGGCCGGGCGCGGTCCTGAAGCTCGACCGGTTCGTCTACGATCCCGGTCAGCGCGCGGGGGACGTCGCGGTCTCGCTCGCCAAAGGCGCGTTCCGGTTCGTCTCGGGGGCAGCGCGCAAACGCGATTACAAGATCCGCACGCCCAACGCCGCCATCTCCGTGCGCGGCACCGTGTTCGACGTCTACATCGCCGCCAACGGCGCGGAATATCTGCTCCTCCATCGCGGCGCGATCGAGATCTGCAAAGGCGACGGTTCCGATCCGGCGACATGCCGGCTGCTCATCAATCCGTGCAACGTCGTCAGGGTCTCGCCCCAGGGCACGGTCGGCGAACCCAATGGCTGGCTCGACCGGTCGAGCGAACTCGACGTGACATTCTCGGAAGCCTTCCCGTTCGTCCTCGATCCGCCGCAGGTCGATCCGGTGATCTACCACGCGCGCGCCGACGTGGAGGCCAACGCCTGCAGCGCACCGGCCGATCCGATCCGGCCGCAGCGCGCGACGTTCGACACGCCGGGCGTCCCGGCACCACCGAGCCTGCCGCCGCGGGACGCCATCGAGCAGATCGCAGTTTATGAGCCGGAAACCCTGCCGCCGGAGCGTTCAAGCAGGCCCAACGGTCCGTCCGGTTCCGATGAGGACCCGGGGCCGGCAGATACGCCCCATTCCTGGACCGGCATTTATATCGGCGTGCACGGCGGAGGCACACTCCATGACCGCACCGCGCGCGCATCCTGCGCCGACGGCAATCCCGGCGCGGGCAGCTATTGCTCTGAGGACGGCGACGGCCCACCCAGCGACGCCCGCGAGAGTTATGGCTTCAACGGGTCATCGGCGCTCGGCGGCGCGCAGATCGGCGGCAACATCCAGTTCGGCGCGCTGGTGCTCGGGCTCGAGGCCGACATCGCCCGCACGCGCCTGTCGGACGAGGCGGCATCGAACGACGCGAGCCGCGAATTCTTCTACACCACGACGCTGTCGCAGAAGATGAGCTGGTTCGGCACGGCGCGTGCGCGTGCGGGTCTGGCCTTCGGCAACGTCCTCCTCTTCGCAACCGGCGGGCTGGCCGTTGGCGATGTCAGCTATGGCCTCGTCGTGGACGACATCCTCGATCCGGCCACCACGTACCGGGCGCGCCGCGATGCGACGAAGGCCGGCTGGACGGGCGGCGGCGGCATCGAGCTCGGCCTTGGCGCGCTGACGCTCAAGACCGAGTATCTCTATTACGATCTGGGACGCGAGCGCTTCGACGCCGCCATCGGCGCCAACCGGCCCTTCACGGCCCGGCCCGACTTCGACACCTCGGGCCACATCATCCGCATGGGCATCAACGTCCCGCTGAATTGAGATCGCGCGGCACGTTTCACTGCGGCGACTCACTCTGGCGTCGCGGACGCCGGGAAGCACAAGCCCACAGAAAACAGGTCGAGCGATGCGCCAGCGTCGCGCCAAGCTCAGTGAGCCACGCTGTCGTCAGTGCTGGTGGGGCTTGCCCTCAAGAAGCGCCAGACCATCCTTTACGAGCTTGCGCCACTTCGGCCCCTTGGATCGGGCCGCCTCCAAGGCAGCATCGAGCATATCCGGCTCGTTCTCCCGCAACACCTCGAACAGGTTTCTGGCCTGGGCCAGATCCTTGCCCTTC
>CAZZPH010000187.1:0-5565 GCA_964655725.1 uncultured Hyphomicrobium sp. | reverse complement strand
ATGCCGAGGTCAAATTGATCCACACCGCCCACTGAGACAGTGTGCTCGATCCAGGTTTTCTTGACGTCGGCGTTCAGATACCAGCCCTGGCCGAGTTCAATATCCACGCCAGCCTGAAGCGTGAAGCCCAGCGCATCGTCCACTTCGACGTTTGCCCCCGTCAAGTCGCCCTTACCCTTCTCGGAGAACGGCAGAATGTACTGCACGCCCGCGCCGACATATGGCTTGAAGCCGCCCATGTTGTCGAAGTGGTACTGCAGCGTCAGAGCCGGCGGGAATACCCAGAACTCCGCAACCTTGCCCAACAACGAATGCTCAGCCTCAAGATTGGCGAAGCAGCAGAACAGCTCAACGGCAATGTTCTTGTTGAGGAAGTAGGTCAGCGTGGCCGTCGGAATGAACTCATTGTCGAGTTCAATTGCCCCGGGCAATGTGCCAACCGCCGAGCTGTCGTCATTGAAGTCGACATACGTGCCCTGCACGCGGACCATGAAGTCGCCGCTGTAGCTACCCGCCTGTGCCGGCAGCGAGCCTGCGGCGAGAATACCAGCCATTGCCAAGCCTGCCACCCAGCCCGAACGTCCCTTGATCATTGTCATCTCCCCAGCCCGTGCGCCCGTTCCAACGGCACACCAATGAAATCCCTCTCACGATCGGATCCACTGCCTCACAGCATGTCCCTCGCGTTGAACCCATATTTCCGATGAACACGCTCGATTCCCAGCGCCTCGAGGCCGGTTGGGCTGACACAAATCAGACCAAAGCGCATCCCGGGCGAAGCGTTGCCCAGGGGTCACGCAAATACTGATCTAGATCAAATGCCATGCGGCGATCTCACGGCGCGGCATTCGCAGCACGGCGCCTCGACGTTGACATTGGTCAACGACGCGACGCCCCGAACTGACGACCGTCATTGTCAAATCGGGCGCGTTCATACTGGCCGCGCCACAGGAGCTTTGATCCCCCCCATGTCACTCAAGGACATGCCAACGATGCCACCACCCCGCGAGGGTCCGCGCCCGGCCAGCGCCTCAAATACGCCCTCGTTCGTTTCGCGACTTGTGAACCTCGATACCCATGCGACAGGTCTCAGGCTGCGCCCGAACCAGCGAATTCCGCTGGGGCCGGCCGAGGACGCCGTGATCTATGCCATCCGCTCCGGTGTGCTGCTGAGCCGGGCCGCCTTGCCCGAATGCCCCACACCATTTCTGGGGCTGCACTATAGCGGCGACATCGTCAGCACCAGTTCGATCCCGGCTTTCCCCGAGCGATCCCTCGTTGCCGCCACCCAGGCCGAGATATGGCGCCTCAAGTCAAAGACACTCGCGGAGCTCATGGCCGATGATCCCCAACTGGCACTCGCCTACGACCATCAGCGCAATCTCCAATGCGCCCGCGCGGCCCTTCATACCACCGCCCTCGGCGCGCTCGACGGACACCAGCGCCTCGCAGCCTTCCTGATCGAACTGGCGCGGCAGATCGGAACGCCCGTCGGCGCGCATATCTCACTGGATCTGCCCCTGTCGCGGGTCGAGATCGCCCAGTACCTGTCGTTGAATGCCGACACGCTGTCACGCATCATGTCACGCTTCAAGAACGAGGGTCTCGTCGGGCAGACGAGCCGGCACAAGCTGATCCTGCAGGATTGGAAAGCGCTCATCGCTCACTGCCCGATCGCGGACGCCATCCTCGCACTTCATCGCGAGAAGCCCGCAACGGCCGTGGCCCAGCCTCACCCGAGGCTGGGGCGGATCGACTGACGACACAACGGCGCGGCAGCTCAGCCTGCCTCGTCGTCTCCAGCGCCGTCCTCGCCCGCATCCGTGACCCGCTCCACGGAAACAACATGCTCCTCGCTGTCGGTCTTGAAGATGCGGACACCCTGCGTGTTACGGCCTGCCGTTCGCACATCGTCGACCGGGCAGCGGATCAATTGGCCGCCATCGGTCACAAGCATGATCTGATCGCTCTCTTCCACGGGGAACGAGGCGACGAGACTGCCGTTGCGCTCGTTGACCACCATCGCCACGATGCCCTTCCCGCCGCGGCCGCTGGTGCGGTACTCATAAGATGACGTGCGCTTGCCAAACCCGTTCTCGGATACTGTGAGCACAAACTGCTCGCGCGCGCCGAGTTCGGCATACCGCTCCGGCGTCAATTCCGCGTCGGTCTCGCCGATCTCCTCCAGATCAGGTTCCGACAGCGCCTCTCCCTCCTCCTCGCCGGTCGCCGCACGACGCATGGCGGCGGCCTGCTTCAGGTAGGCTTGGCGTTCGGCCGGCGAGGTCTCGACATGGTTCAAGATGGTCATCGAGATGATCTCGTCGCCATCATCCAGGCGAATGCCGCGCACGCCGTCAGAATCGCGCCCCTTGAAGAGCCGGATCTCCTCCCCGATCAGGAAGCGGATACACTGCCCGTGCGCCGTGGTCAGCAGTACGTCGTCATCGGGCCGGGCGATAGCAACCGAGACGATGCGGTCCCCGTTTTCGCCCCACGCGCCGTCGAGCTTCATCGCGATCTTGCCATTCCGATTGATGTTCTCGAAATCGGAGAGGGCATTGCGGCGCACGTTGCCAGAGCGTGTGGCAAAGACCAATTCCAGCGTGCCCCAGGTCTCGCTGTCTTCCGGCAAGGGGAGGATGGAGGTGATGACCTCACCCTCGTCGAGAGGCAGCAGATTGACGAGTGCCTTACCCAACGCCTGCGGTGTGGCCGCCGGCAGCCGCCAGACCTTCATCCGGTAGCACATACCGCGCGAGGAAAAGAACAGAACGGGTGTGTGCGTGGAGGCCACGAACATCTGCGTGACGAAATCCTCCTCGCGCGTCGCCATCCCGGATCGGCCCTTGCCGCCGCGGCGCTGCGCACGATACGTGGAAAGCGGCACGCGCTTGATGTAACCCTTGTGGCTGACGGTGACGACAACGTCCTCGCGCTGGATGAGGTCCTCGTCCTCGACCTCGCCCTCGATATCGACAATCTCGGTGCGACGCGGCTTTGCGAATTGCGTTTTAATCTCGCCGAGTTCGGAGCGGATGATGTCGAGGATGCGCGCGCGTGAGGACAGGATGTCCAGGTAATCCCGGATCTCGGTGGCAATCTTCGTCAACTCGCCCGCGATCTCCTCGCGGCCAAGAGCTGTCAGACGCGACAGACGCAGTTCCAGGATCGCCTTAGCCTGCTCCTCGGAAAGCCGGTAGGTGCCGTCCTCGGCTAGCTTATGGCGCGGATCAGCGATGAGTTCGATCAGCGGAGCCATGTCTTTGGCCGGCCAGTCGCGGGCCATCAATTGCTCTTTGGCCTCGGCGGGCGAAGGCGCATGACGAATGAGCCGGATCACCTCGTCGATGTTGGCGACCGCAATCGCCAGACCGACGAGCACATGAGCCCGCTCACGCGATTTCGCGAGCAGGTATTTCGTGCGCCGTGTCACCACCTCCTGGCGGAAGCTGGTGAAGGCTTCGATCATGTCCTTGAGGTTCAGTTGCTCGGGCCGACCGCCGTTGAGCGCAATCATATTGGCGCCGAAGGAGGTCTGCAGATCCGAATAGCGCCAGAGGTTATTCAAGACGACATCGGCAATCGCATCGCGCTTCAGTTCAATGACGATACGCATGCCCTCGCGGTTGCTCTCGTCCCACAGATCCGAAATGCCTTCGACACGCTTCTCACGCACGAGGTCGGCGATTTTCTCGATCAGCGTCTTCTTGTTCACCTGATAGGGAATGGCGGTGACGATCAGCGCCTCGCGGTCCTTGCGAACGTTCTCCACGTGGACCTTGGCACGCATAATGATGGAGCCGCGCCCCTTGTGGTAGGCCGAAATGATTCCGCCCCGGCCCAGAATCATCGCTCCGGTCGGGAAATCAGGCCCCGGCAGAATCTGGGCAAGCTCGTCGATGGTGATCTCAGGGTTGTCGAGATGCGCCAAACAAGCGTCGATCACCTCGCCCAGGTTGTGGGGGGGAATATTGGTCGCCATGCCAACAGCGATGCCGCCCGCCCCGTTGACCAGAAGATTGGGAAACTTGGCAGGGACAACGGAGGGTTCCCGCTCGGAGCCGTCGTAGTTGTCCTGGTAGTCGATCGTATCCTTATCGAGATCGTCGAGAAGGCTTTCAGCAATTTTCTGCAGGCGGCATTCAGTGTAACGCATGGCCGCGGGCGGATCGCCATCGACGGAGCCGAAGTTGCCCTGCCCATCGACGAGCGGGACGCTCATCGAGAAGTCCTGCGCCATGCGAACGAGCGCCTCGTAAACCGCACTGTCGCCGTGCGGGTGATACTTACCGATGACGTCACCGACGACGCGCGCCGACTTCTTGTAGGACTTGTTCCAATCGAGCCCCAACTCCTTCATGCCGAACAGAATGCGGCGATGGACGGGTTTCAATCCGTCGCGCACATCGGGGAGCGCGCGGCTCACGATGACGCTCATGGCGTATTCGAGATATGAGCGGCGCATTTCATCCGTGATCAGCACGGGGCGGATGTCGCTGGGCTCGTCCCCCGTGGGGGTGTCGTCGTCGCGTTTGTCGGTCAAGTGCGGTCAATCCTCGGGTTCGCGCGCCATGCCGGCGCGCTCCAGGGTGTGTGGCGCTGATTGTGGACCCTGACGCGTGTGATGAGCGGGACGTCCGCTGCCCATTTTGCAGCTGGGTGGAGAGGCGGACTACTCGGTCTCAATCACACGAAATCATTGAATTTGCTGGTGTCATTCAGATTGCGAAGTTCGTCCGGTGCATGTTGCAGAATGAAGCGAATTTCGCGACCCTGACACTAGCCTGGACTGTGGCCCGGGGGCAACCTCCGCTCATGCGGCGGACCCATTCTCCCCAGTTTTTCTCATGTACCTCATGCCATTACAAAATTTTGCGTCATATCGGCCGCAGCGCATTGCCGGACTTGCTGCCGTCACAGTCCGACCCTATTTCAGCGCCCGACGCAAAGCCCCCGTCAGAATCGGCGGCGCGTTGCGGCGCGCCTGGATGCAGCGCCGCCCACCTACAGGGAACATCACGCCATGAAAAAGTTGATCTGCGGCGCCATCGCATGTCTTGCGCTCGCCGCCACCGCACAAGCAGAGCCTCAGATCCCCGAGGGCATCTTCCTCAAGGCCCAGACCGCCGATGAATACCTTGCCAAGGATCACCTGATCGGCATGAAGGTCAAAGGCGCCGACGGCAAGATTATTGGTGACATCGAGGATCTCATCATTTCGGACGGCAACCAGGTCGTCGGCATCGTCATGGGAACCGGTGGATTCCTGGGAATGGGCGAGAAGCGCATTGGCGTTGCCCTGCAGGCACTCAAGTTCGAGGAAACGACCGGCACGATTGCGGTCTCCCTGCCGGAAGCCACGCCCGAGGTTCTCGCGACCCTGCCAGCCTATGAGCGCGCCCAGCCCAAGAAGTCGCTGCTCGAACGCGCCAAGGACAAGGCGCGCGAATTGTCTGACAAGACATCGGCGACGACCCAGGACGCCGTAGAACGCGCCAAGCCCGCCCTCGACGAGGCCAAGCAGAAGGCCCAGGAAGCCTACGAGAAGGCGAAGGAAGCCGT
>CAZZPH010000186.1:0-5575 GCA_964655725.1 uncultured Hyphomicrobium sp. | reverse complement strand
ATTCCGGCGATGTCGAGGTGACGATCAACGGGTTCTGCAAGGGTGCTGGAATGATCGCGCCCGACATGGCGACGATGTTATGCTTCATCTTCACGGACGCAGCGATCAGCGCGGATGCGCTCCAGGCACTGCTGTCGGAGCATGTCGAGACGACCTTCAACTGCATGACCGTCGATGGCGACACATCGACGAGTGATACCTGCCTCATCTTCGCGACTGGGGCGGCCGGGCTCAGAGGGCAGAAGCCCATCACCAAACGAAAGTCGAAGCGGCTCGCCGATTTCAGCAATGCTCTGGAAGACCTGATGCGCGATCTGGCAATTCAGGTTGCGAAAGACGGCGAGGGACTGTCGAAATTCGTCACCTTCGAGGTCGATGGGGCCCAGTCGCGTGAGGCGGCGCGCCGGATTGGTCTTTCGTGCGCGAATTCCCCCATACTCAAAGCGGCGATCGCGGGTGAGGACCCGAACTGGGGCCGGGTCGTCATGGCGGTTGGAAAATCCGGCGAGGCCGCCGACAGGGACCAACTGACGATCTGGTTCGGTGATCATTGCGTCGCGCGCAACGGCGAGCGGGCGGCCGAATACGACGAGGCCACGGTTGCGCGCTATATGAAGAACTCAGAAATCGTCATCCGTATCGATGTCGGGGTCGGCAAGTCGTCAGCGGCAGTGTGGACCTGCGATCTCACCCACGACTATATCTCGATCAATGCGGATTACCGCAGCTGACCTGGAAACGCTCTGAGGACACATGGACCCGCAATTCTGGCTGGACCGCTGGCACGCGAACGATATCGGCTTTCACATGTCGAAGCCCCATCCAGCTCTTCTCGAGCATTGGGACACTCTGGATGTTCGAGCCGGCGCTTCGGTACTGGTACCTCTGTCTGGCAAGAGCCTGGACATGGTGTGGCTGGCGGAACGGGGCCATTACGTTGTCGGCGTGGAACTAGCATACAATGCGGTGCGCGAGTTCTTCGAGGAGCGTTCACGCGCGCCAGCTATTGTTGCCGAGGGAGAATTCGCAGTCAGCCGGGCGGGTCCGTTCGAGATCTGGTGCGGCGATTTTTTCTCGTTGCCGGCATCGGCGACGCGGCGCATCGGCGCAGTCTATGACCGTGCGGCTCTCGTCGCCATGCCGGGTGCATGGCAGGAGCGCTATGCGCGCCAGCTCGCCAGACTGACACCCGCCGGTGTACCCGTGCTTCTCATTTCGCTTGATTATGATCCCTCCGAGATGAACGGCCCCCCGTTCCCAATTCCCGACAGCCGTGTCGACGAGCTGATGGGTCCGTGGTTCCGTGTGCGCCGGCTGGAAACGCGAGATGGCCTTGCAGCAAGCCCTAATCTGCGGGCACGCGGGCTATCGTGGTTGCGCGAGAGTGTCTACCTCCTCCATCGCAATGGCCGCGCGGATGCCTGACGGCAATACCGGAGCGATCCTGCTTGTCGTGGCTGCCGCCCTCGTCGATCGTGACGGGCGCGTTCTCATAGCGCAGCGTCCCGAAGGAAAGCAGCTCGCGGGACTTTGGGAGTTTCCTGGCGGCAAAGTCGGTCCGGGTGAAACGCCCGAGCGAGCGCTGGTTCGTGAGCTGCGCGAGGAACTCGGCATCGAGGTCTGTCTGGAGTGCCTCGCGCCATTTGCGTTTGCGAGCCACTCTTATGAGCATTTCCATCTGTTGATGCCGTTGTATGTCTGCCGCGATTGGGAGGGCGATCTCGCCCCGCGCGAGGGGCAGAACATTGCGTGGGTGCGCGCCTCCCGGCTTGGCGACTATCCGATGCCGCCGGCGGATCTACCGCTCATTCCGTTTTTGCGCGATCTATTGGGCTGAGCGGACGCCGGGCCGGCGTGCCACCATGAACCATTGAGGCCCGCAAACTCCATCGTTCCAGATCCGCTGCCAGGCAAAGCCGGCCTTTTCATAGGCGCGCACGGCGCGTTCGTTACGGATCGAGGCGAAGACGCATACCGCGACCGCCAGCGTCGTGGAGAAGACTTCGTCCTTCAACAGTGCCAGTGCGCGCTGGCCGGCACCGCGGCCGCGGTGTGAGGACGAGGCCACGAAAATGTCGATGTCCCAGGTGCCCGGCTCCAACTCATCAGGCAGATCCTCGCCCCAGGCACTGGCATCGATAGCGTGGCAGTAGCCGATAGGTTCACCCTTGCTCATGATCAACCGGCAGATCGCCGACGAGGATTGCAGCGCGACCTGAACCTCCGCTCCGGTTGCCGAAACGGGCCCCCACCAGCCAATGATGTCAGGCTGACGGAGCCACGACATGATAAGATCGACATCAGCCCGCATCGCCGGCCGCAGGGAAATATCCAGGTCTTCAAGGGCCATCGGCCGCATGGTGCAGGGTCTTCCAGCCGGGGCATCGCCCGAAGGTTGCGTTAGCCGTGTTTCTAGTGTTCCGGCGCTGACATATGGTTCCCGCTGCTGCTAGCGATTGCCAAATGTCAGCGCCATAAGGACCACTAGCAAGCTAGAATTTCTCGTGTAGCTTTTAGGGCAATCATTTGGTTTTGAAGCCTGCCGCAATTGGGGACCAAATGATTGCCCTGCTACACTAGGGCCAGGAGTGGATCGGTCGCAAGTCTGCCTACTCCCGCCTGCCTCTCAGAGCCGTTAAGCTCCCCCGATTCACTCCACCCATGAGGGCCGAGCGAGGCCATGGATACGACGACCTTTCGTTCAGCACCCTATTTCGACCCAAAAGAACTTCGGGTCGAATTGACCGCCTTGTTTAATGCCCATGGCTCTCCAGGCGATGCGCGACCCGCAGTCCTGGAGCGGTGCAAGGACCTCATAGGCGATGCGCGCGCCGAAGCGCGGCGGCAGATCGAGGCCGACGGCAAGGGCCGTAAGTGTGCTCACGGCTTGGCGCGGTTTCAAGACGAGTTGATTGCACTGCTGTTCGACTATACCGCCGCGCACGTCTATCGCGCGACGAACCCGTCCGACGCTGAGCGCATGGCGATTGTTGCCACGGGGGGATACGGCCGCGGACTTCTGGCTCCGGGCTCAGACATCGATATCCTGTTTCTTCTGCCCTACAAGCAGACCCCGTGGGGGGAGAGCGTCGCTGAATACATGCTCTACCTCTTGTGGGACCTGGGCTTCAAAGTGGGGCATGCCACCCGCACCGTCGAACAGTGCCTCAAGATGGCGCACGCGGATATGACCATTCGCACCGCGCTACTCGATATCTGGCTGGTCCACGGTGATGTCGCGCTTTTCAACGATCTCAACAAGCGCCTGCGCGCGGATGTCTTTGCAGGCACGGCCCGGACGTTCATCGATGCCAAGATGGCCGAGCGCGACGAGCGGCATCGCCGGGGGGGCGAGAGCCGCTACAAGGTCGAACCGAATGTGAAGGACGGAAAGGGCGGTCTCAGGGATCTTCATACGCTTCACTGGCTCTCAAAATATCTGTTTGGCGAGGAGGTTGGACCCGAGACCATCGCGAAGGGCATCTTCACCCCTGAAGAGTATCAGACGTTCCGCCGTTCTGAGGACTTTCTGTGGAGTGTGCGGTGTCATCTCCATTTCATGACAGGGCGCGCCGAGGAGCGGCTCACCTTCGATCTGCAAGAGCAGATGGCCGACCGGCTGGGATATCGCGCGCACTCGGGTCAGCGAGCGGTCGAACGCTTCATGCGTCATTATTTTCTTGTGACCAAGGATGTCGGCGATCTGACAGCGATCTTGTGCGCCGCTCTGGAAATGCAGCAGGCCAAAACGACACCGGGCTTTGGGCGCCTGATCGGCCGCACGACATGGGCTCTGCGCCGGCAGGTTCGCCAAAAGACCGATTTCCGTATCGAAAACGACCGGCTGACGGTCGCTGACCCAGGCGTATTCCAGCGCGATCCGGTCAATCTCATCCGCTATTTCGCCCAAGCGGAGCAGACCAATGCGTTCCTGCACCCCGATGCGATCAGGCTTCTGCGCCAGTCACTGAGGC
Organism: uncultured Hyphomicrobium sp.; assembly: GCA_964655725.1. Lineage (GTDB taxonomy): Bacteria > Pseudomonadota > Alphaproteobacteria > Rhizobiales > Hyphomicrobiaceae > JAGVSR01. The sequence goes on along the minus strand of CAZZPH010000186.1, from coordinate 1,601 downwards.
TCATTGATGATCGTCTCAGAGCTGATCCGGAGGCCAACCGCATTTTTGTCGAGCTCTTGACGTCGCGCACCAATCCCGAGGCCACTCTGCGGCGCATGAACGAGGCCGGTGTGCTCGGCCGTTTCATTCCTGAATTCGGGCGCGTCGTGGCGCTGACGCAGTTCAACATGTACCATCACTATACGGTCGACGAGCACCTGATCCGAACCGTCGGCAACCTCGCCGAGATCGAGCAGGGTGTCGCATCCGCCGAACTCCCGTTATCGAGCAGTATCGTCAGGTCGATCCATCACAGGCGTGCGCTTTACGTCGCCGCATTCCTCCACGACATCGGCAAGGCGCGCCCTGGCGATCATTCCGTGGTCGGGGCCGAGATCGCCCTGGATATATGTCCGCGGCTCGGCCTGTCGGTGAGTGAGACCCAAACGGTGGCCTGGCTCATTCAAGAGCATCTGACGATGAGCAATATGGCGCAAAGCCGTGATATTTCCGACCCGCGCACCGCGCGCGATTTCGCTCAGGTCGTGCAGAGCCCGGAGCGGTTGAAGCTCTTAATGTTGCTGACTGTGGCCGACATCCGGGCTGTCGGTCCGGGTGTGTGGAACGGCTGGAAAGGTCAACTCCTGCGCACGCTCTACTATGAGACCGAGCCGATCGTCGGTGGTGGACATACCGACACGGACCGCACTCACCGTGTCGCCGAGGCGCATCGGGCGCTGGCCGCCGCTCTGACAGACTGGCCGCCGGGCGACGTGCAGCGCTTTATTGAGCGGCATTACGCAGACTATTGGCTGCGTACGGAAACGGCCAAACAGGTTCATCACGCCCATCTCGTGAGGCGCGCGGAAAGCGAAGGACGCAAACTGGCGACCGATTGTGCAACGGACCAGTTCACGGCCATCACCGAGCTTACAGTGTTTGCTCCCAACCATCCCCGGCTGCTGTCGTTGTTCGCAGGCGCATGCGCGGTTAATGGGGCCAGCATCGCCGGCGCACACATCACCACGACCCGTGACGGCTTTGCGCTCGATACGTTTCTTCTGGTTCGTGAGTTCCAGGAGGATGACGACGAACTCAGACGGGGGCGGCGAATTGCCAGTACCATCGAAAGTCTCTTGAAGGGCGAGGTTCAGCTGCGCACGCTGCTGGCGAAACGCAAGCCGGCCACGAGCCGGCTGGAGGCCTTCACGGTGCCGCCGGAAGTTGTCATCTCAAACACGCTCTCCGACAGGTTCACGGTCATCGAAGTCGCCGGTCGCGACCGCAACGGGTTGCTCTACGATCTGACGAGCACGCTCTCCAATTTGTCACTGGATATCGCATCCGCTCACATCACCACATTCGGCGAAAAGGCGGTCGACGTGTTCTATGTCACTGATTTGACGGGCAAGAAGATCGCTTCGGAGGCCCGGCACAAGGTCATTCGGCAACGGCTGACCGAAGTTCTCGACAACCCGCCTGTGGGTGATTTCTCCGTTTAACCGGTCGACAGGTACCGCGCGCAATGCAAAGCGCCTCTACAAACGCTCCTGGCGCCTTCGGCCGTCCCGCTGCGGCCTTGCTCGCGGCCCGAAAGATCGATAGGCCTCCAGCGCCATGAA
>CAZZPH010000185.1:0-5579 GCA_964655725.1 uncultured Hyphomicrobium sp. | reverse complement strand
CCTGCGGGGCCGGCTTGGCGCTCCCAAATCCGAACAGCGTCTGAAAGAGCGACTGTGCTTGCGCCGCGGCCGGACCCACGACGACACCGAGGGCAACGAGCACGGGCAACCACAGCACGGTTGCGATCGCGCCCCTGAATGATCCTCGTACAAAACTGACACGCCGGCGTTGCAAACCTGACCCCCCGCTCCCGTCGCGGCGGCCCTTGAACCAAGACCTGCCTTCCCCGACCGTCACGCAGCCAAGTTCAATCCAACTCGGCAAATAATCCCTGAACGTCGACAGAAAAACATTTTTCGGATCAGATGGTTATGCTGAAATTTCCTTGAACGGGCGTCTCAAGGCGGCACACATCGTCAGATGCGGATGATGACCTTGCCCGTCGCCTCTCGTCGATCAAGAACCCGGATCGCCTCGGCCGTGTCCTCGAGCCTGAAGACGCCATGAACGCGCGGCATGAGCCGGCCTGCGGCCACGCCCGCCAAGACATCGATCATGTTTGCACGATGGAGGGCTGGATCGCGCTTCACGGACTCGCCCCAGAAGACCCCGATCGCTGCCACGCCCTTGACCAGCAAAAGGTTCAATGGGAGGCGCGGAATGTCCCCCGATGCAAAGCCCACCACCAGAAATCGGCCGTTCCAGCCGAGCGCCCGCAAAGCGGGCTCAGCCGCCTCGCCGCCCACACAATCATAAACAATGTCGAGACCGGCCGGCCCGGCCGCCTTGCGCAGCGCGGCTTTAAGATCATCTCCGGGAAAGATGACGCATTCATCCGCGCCATGATCGCGGCAAATCGCGAGTTTGTCCTCAGTGGACGCGACCGCGATGACCCGCGCACCCAAGAGCTTGGCGATCTCGATCGCTGCAAGCCCCGCACCGCCTGCAGCGCCGAGCACGGCCACGGTTTCTCCAGGCTTCAAACTGGCGCGATCCCGCAAACCATGGATGGCCGTGCCATACGTGATGGACACTCCGGCTGCGATGTCGTCGCTGACGCCGTCCGGAATCGGGATGACCCCGTCGGCACGGACAGCGACCATCTCCCGCGCGCCCCCCCAGCCCACGTACGCGGCCACCCGATCGCCAGCTTTTAGACCGTGCACACCCGAACCAGACTGTATCACTGTGCCAGCGATCTCTCCGCCGGGCGAAAAGGGAAGTTCAGGCTTGTGCTGGTACTTGCCGCGGGTGATGAGCGTGTCGAAGAAGTTGATGGCGACGGTCGAAACCTTGACCAGCACCTCACCCGGGCCTGCCACAACAGGATCAAGGGCTTCCACCACAATACCATCAGGGCCATCGAGGCTCTTGCAGAGCGCCGCTCGCATGTGTGATCTCCCCTCCCCTGATGCCGCACCAGGCACGTTGCCACCTGTTGATATGATTTCAAGCCGATGACAAGCTCGAACCCGTGTTGAAGCAAAGCAGACCCCGATGACCCATGGTCCCACCCCGAAATTGCCTCCGCCGAACTGGCCCCCACGAGCGCGCGGCTATTTCGCCATCGGCGCCGAGCGGATGTCGAAATCCCTCAATCTCGGCAATCTGATGCGCTCCGCCCATGCCTTCGGCGCCAGCTTCACATTCACGATCGGCGCCACGTACAAAGCGCTCGAAGCCCATGCCGATACCTCCAAGTCTCAGATCCATATGCCCCACTACAACTGGCAAACGCTCGACGACTTGGCGCTGCCTCACGGCGTCAAGCTCGTCGGGATCGAACTCGTCGAGGATGCAATCGATCTGCCCAGCTTCCGCCATCCTCTGCGGGCAGCCTATGTTCTTGGTCCGGAGATGGGCTCTCTGTCCGCGCCGTTGCTCGCCCGCTGCGACTATGTGGTCAAGATCCCAACATCGTTCTGCGTGAACGTCGCGATTGCAGGGGCTATCGTCATGTATGATCGTGTGCGTTCGCTGGCACGATTTGCCGAACGTCCGCTTCATGAGGGAGGCCCAGTTCAAGACGTCGTGCGCCTGCGCTATGACAAAACTGGACCAGACCGCGGAACGCGATCATGATACCAGGCGGCGGTTGTGCCATGCAGAGCTGCTTTATGAAAAGCGTTGAACGACAAGGGGCCGTTTCTTCAAGCATGCAACATCACATTGATCGTTATGGCGCGCGCGCCGCAGGTCTTGCAGCGGCGATCGGGTGCATCGCATGGTCATCAATCGCGCTCGGCCAGGGGGCCACCGTGAGCGGGACCTTCGGCGCATGGAACCTCTACACGACGGATAGTGGCAACACGCGCATATGTTTCATTGCGGCCGCTCCCGAGGAGAAGAAGCCCGCGACGGCAAACCGCGCCACGATGCTGTTTTATATCTCGGCATGGCCGAAGGACGGCGTGCGGTCGGAGATCAGCGTCAAGCTCGGCTACCCGATCAAGAAGGACAGCGCTGTGGACGTCGCCGTGGGAACCGACACATTCAAGCTCTTTCCCAAGGACGAGCGTGCCTATGTGGCGGACGCGACTGATGAACTGAAACTCCTGGAGTCCATGAAAAAAGGCGTCACAGCCACCGTACAGGCAACGTCGGAACGCGGCACCACAACGACCGACACCTATTCCCTGATCGGCATCTCACAAGCTCTGCAATCCATGGCACAAGCCTGCCCCTGAGTTCGTCGCCTCTCACGTGGGGGTACGATCCCGCTTTCTCAAATGGATATACAGCGCCCCTGATCCGCCATGTGAGGGGGATGCCTCGCTGATACTTACAATGAGTTCCCGTATGCCGGGCTCGGCCAGCCATATCGGCACCGAACGCTTCAGCACGCCACGCTCCCGCCCGTCCGGCCAGGCTTCATTGGGCCCGTGTAGCGCAGATGTGCTCCCCTTGCCCGTGATCACGAGAACCCAGCGTTTCCCGCTCGCATGAGCACGCTTCAGAAAGCGATGCAATTCAGCATGCGCCTCAGCCTGGTACATGCCGTGAAGATCAATCCGCGCTTCAATTTCTAAACGGCCCCGGGCGAGCTTGCGGGCATTGCGCGCGTCGACCGCACCGATCTCGACCTTCGAGGAACGCGCGGCAGCGGGAGAAGCTGGACGGGGCACGCTCACTGGTGCAACGGCTCGGACCTTCGCTTCGCCGGCTTTGCGCGCTGCGGACTGCGCGGGGGCTTCGGCCCGCTGCGCTTCGCCTGCGGTCATGACATGGGGCTTTGCTTTCTTGAGGGGCTTTAGCGAGCGCGTCGTATGCCGCCACAGCTCATCGTCCTCCTGGGACAGAATTGGATGACGGGTCTTGGGCGGCCGGGAATGCGTCGTCATCTCAGCATCCTCGATCGCAGGACAATAAAACTGCCAGGATGCTTGGTGATGCCGGCGAGACGCCCCGCCTCGTCGCCAGAGCCAAAGAATATGTCCCCGCGTTCCGGACCGCGGATGGCCGAGCCCACGTCCTGAGCAACCATCAGCCGCCGGAATCCTGAAGGATCACCGGCATGGCTCAGCGCCGGCGACGTCACCCAGACCGGTGATCCGATGTCCGTGTAGCGCGTGTCGACGGCCAGGCTGCGCCCTGGCGTCAGAGGGATCTCCATCGCACCCAAGGGTGCCTCTGCCTCGCCCGCCGTCAGCTCCCTGAAAAATACAAATGAGCGGTTACAGTGCATCGCTGTTCGCCCCCGCTCGGGATCCGATCGCAACCAGTCCTTCAGGGCATCGAGTGTCATGTCCTCAGCGGTCATCGCGCCCATATCGATCAGATAGCGACCGACGGACGTGTAGGGATGACCATTCTTGCCGTCGTAGGTCACCCGCACGAGCGTTCCGTCAGGAAGGCGGATGCGTCCGGAGCCTTGAACATGGAGAAAAAATACATCGACTGGATCTTCGATCCAGAACAGCTCCAGCCCCTGATCTTTGAGCGCCCCGTTCTCGATGTCGGCGCGGGTGGAATAGGGCTCGACGCCCGAATGGGTCTTGCGCGCATGGGTCAGCGCGTCGGCCTTGGCACCGCGCTCGGTCTCGGCGACGAGATTGACCAGATCGGCCGGCCTGCGCAGGATCGGCACGCAGAATTTCGCATCCCGGACCCGCGATCCATCAATGGTGGGTTCGTAGTAGCCCGTCAGCAGTCCCGCCGGCCCTGTGTGGGTAATGCGATGCGGGACGAAATGGGCCTCGAAAAACCGGCGCGCGTCATCGTCGGTTATCACCCGCTCCGCACACGCGACGGCGGCTTGTGCGGCCTCGATCAGGCCGGGCTGCGGAGGAGAGGAATGCCCCGCGACACCAACCTGCAGCAGCCTGCGGGCCGACACCAGAAATGCCGCGAAGGCTGCCCCCTGCCGGTCATTCTGCCAGCCTGCAAGTTCGGAGAAATGCACGGCTTCAAATGCTGCGCCCGGCTCGCTCATCAGTCACGCTCAGGGCTCACGGCGGCAGAGCGCAACACAATCTGAGGTGCCAGCGCGCCACCCATCATCACTCCACCCAGGGACAATTGCCCGTCCAACTCTCGCCGCTGAAATCAGACGGCTGCAGCAGATCTCAATGTGCATCCTGCGTCGCGATCAGTCTCCAGTTGGGATCCTGGCGGGCACGGGCCGTGGAGATATCGCGGCTGAACGTCCAGATATCGGTGACATCGCTGATCCGCGTCGGGTCACCCGCAACCACGGCACCCGATTTGTCCCGAGTGGCTGTGATGAGCTGGCTGACGAACCGCACCGTGATATTCGCCGCTCCCTTGAGCACTTCCGCTTCGAGGATGTCGGCCTTTTCGATACCGACAAAATTCTGCTCGACGCGCTCCCCGCGGCGTTCCCGATCGGAGATCGCAGAGGCAAACCCTTCATGCACATCTCGGCTCAGCAGGTCGCGCAGCGCCTTGCGGTTGCCCTCGGCAAAGGCCGTGACGATAATCTCGTAGGCAGCTTTGGCGCCGTCCAGGAAATGCTCAGGAGCGAAATCCCGGTCGAGCTTCTGGACCGCGAGCAGGCCCGCCGCAAGTGTCTCGTCGCCTTTGGCGAAGGTGCGGATCCGGTCCTCGATCTCGGCTGTCGAGACACTGGCACCACTCTCGCCGACGGCAACGTCCGCCGTCCGGCGCGGAAGACTGACGACCTTGTCGGAGTAGGCCTCCTGTCCACGGCTTTCCGCATCGCGAATCTTACGTTCGATCCGCGCATCGTCATCGTCAGTTCGCCGGCCCAGAACGTTCCTGAGTTTCAGGACCACGATCAGGGCTACGATCATCGCGAGTAGGGTAAAAAGGTCTATCTGGCCTTCCATCGGCGGGCTTTCCGGAAGAGGAGCGGGCAACGTTCAAGGAAAACAAGCTACCATCAGGCAACTATGTAGTGCGTCTTTCTGTGATTCACAGGCTTAAGCCCCTGGTTCGAACGACTGCTCTGGGCAGCCTTGCCGTCCAATTCCCGTTTGGAACCGAGGGCACATTAGGCCACAATCGTGCGCTCGCCAACCGCGCTGCATCAAATTCCTGTTCCCATACCGAGTTGAAGGTGCGAGCCAGGGCTCAAACCCGGCCAATGTCCGAGAAACCGATCATGCGACTGGCCATGCTGCTGTTGTTCATCGCGCTCCCCATTCTGGAGATCGCA
>CAZZPH010000184.1:0-5609 GCA_964655725.1 uncultured Hyphomicrobium sp. | reverse complement strand
GGTCTACGATCGGGTCATGACCTCGGGCAGCATGCCGACGCTGGTCGCCCTCACCGTTTTGACCATCCTGCTGTATGCAATCGTCGGGGCCTTGGAACTTGTGCGATCGCGCGTCATCGTGCGGATCGGGCGCGAGGTTGAAGAGAAACTCGCCGACCGGGTCTTCTCCGCAAGCCTGCGCCACAGCATCAAATCGAAATCTCAATCGTCCGGCGCGCTGCGCGAACTGGATAGTCTGCGCCAGTTCATTGGCGGTCAGGGCCCACTGGCATTCTTCGACGCACCGTGGACGCCGATCTACCTGCTCGTCATTTTCCTGGTCCACTGGATGCTCGGTGTTGCCGCCGCAATCGGCACGATCATATTGCTGGGGCTGTCGTGGATGAGCGAGACCCGCTCGCGCACTTCGATCGAGCACGCGGGAAAGACAGCCGCCCACAGTGTCGAGATCGCGGAGACGGGACAGCGCAATGCCGAAGCCCTGATGGCCATGGGCATGGCACGCGCCTATCGCCAGCGCTGGCAGGACGCCAACGCGGAAGCGATATCCTGGCAGATGCAGGCCGCCGATAAGCTCGGCGGGATGTCGGCTGTCTCCAAGGCGCTGCGTCTTTTGATGCAGTCCCTCATGCTTGCGATCGGCGCCGCACTCGCCCTCATGGGCGAGATCTCGGCCGGCTCGATCATCGCTGCGACGATCATCTTCGGCCGTGCGCTGGCCCCCGTGGAACAGGCGATCGGCCATTGGCGCGGTTTCCTGAAAGCACGCGACAGCTATGCCAAGCTCGATGACCTCCTTGCCAGCGAACCACCCCCGCCGCGCAAAGTGGCGCTGCCACCTCCCCAAGGGCGCCTGCAGGTCGAAGCCCTGCGGGTCGCATCCCCCGATACACGCAGCCTCATTCTTGCCGGCGTGAATTTCAGCGTCGAACCAGGACAGATGCTGGCCGTCATCGGACCCAGCGCATCAGGTAAATCAACGCTCGCCCGGGCCTTGGTCAACCTGTGGCCGCCGGTGTCAGGCGCGATCAAACTCGATGGTGCGCGCCTTGATCAGTGGGACCCGGAGGCACTCGGACACCATCTGGGATATCTGCCGCAGAACGTCGGCCTGTTTGCCGGCACTGTGCGCGACAACATCTGCCGCTTCACGCCGGACGCGTCCGACGAGGAGGTGGTGATGGCGGCCCAGCAGGCCCACGCGCACGAACTCATCCTGCAGCTTCCGCAAGGCTACGACACCGAGCTCGGCGCATTCGGAGCGTATTTGTCCGCGGGCCAGCGGCAGCGCATCGCCCTTGCACGCGCGATATTCCGGGATCCCGCCCTCGTCGTGCTGGACGAACCGAACTCCAATCTCGACCGGGCCGGAGATGAAGCATTGTCGTCCACAATCGATGGCCTTCGCGCCCGCGGCAAAGCGATCGTCCTCATTTCCCATCGTGTGCAGGCCATCGGCAAGGCGGATCTGCTGCTTTATCTGGAGCGGGGCACGCAACGCGCCTTCGGCCCGCGCGCGGAAGTGATGCGGCTGTTCCAGCCTTCCCCCCAACCGCGCAGTGAGGGTCAGGCCCCAGCACAAGGCCCACGCCCGCCCGTGGACACTGCGCCCTATCCGGCCGCGGCATCCATGGGGCAGGCACATCCCCCCTCCAACACCCAGTCCCCCCACGGAGGGCAGCATCCATGATGGACGCATTGCTCCCCTGGCGAACGGCCACATCTGGCGATTGGCAGGCCTCTGAACCATGGGTTCGCACGGGCCTGCGCGTCGTCGTCTGGCTGTTCGGCGGGCTCCTCGTGTTCATGGCGCTGGTGTCGATCTCAGGCGCTGTGATCGCGACCGGCAGCGTGACGGTGGAAGGAAACTACAAGACCGTGCAGCATCTGGACGGGGGCATCGTTGCTGAAATTCTCGTTCGCAACGGCGACCGGGTGAAGGCCGGCGACACGCTGGTGCGGATCGAAGCTGCCCAGGTCCAGGCCAACCTCGGCGTCACCCGCCAGCGCGTACAGGACCTGCGCATTCAAAAGGCCCGCCTGGAGGCTGAGCGCGACTTCCGCTCGAACTTCGCGCTGCCGGCCGGCATCGATATCTCCGACACGGAGACCGCCGGCATCGTTGCCGCCCAAATGTCCCTCTTCAATGCCCGCAGGGCCAGCGAGGACGGCCGCCAGTCGGTCCTGCGCCAACGCCTCGTCCAGCTTCAGGACGCCATCCGGGGCCTCGAGAGCCAGCGTACGGCAACCAAGAAGCAAGGCGAGATCAACGCCCGCGAACTTGCGTCCGTGCTGCCTCTATTCGAGAAGGGCTTCGTCAACCAGCAGCGTGTCGCCCCCCTCCAGCGCGAAAGCGCCCGGCTCGAGGGTGAGATGGGGCGGCTTGCCGCAGAAATCGCCAAGATCAACAACGCCATCGGCGAGACAGAGCTGCAGATGGCCCAGTCCCGCAAGGATTATCTGTCCGAAGTCGCCGATGAACTGCGGCGCGTCGAGACCGCCCTCGGCGAGCAGATGGAGACATTCGGGGCCGCGTCAGACCGTGCCGCCCGCACGGAGATCAAGGCTCCAGTCTCTGGCCTGGTGCATGCTTTGGCGGTTCACACGGAGGGCGGCGTGATCACGGCGGCAACGCCGATTCTTCAAATCATTCCCGAGGGCGCCAAGCTCCAAGTCGAAGCACGTCTTGAGCCCCAATCGATCGACAAGGTCCATGCGGGCCTCAACGCGACAGTGCGCTTTCCCGCGTTCGACAGCCACACCACACCGCGCGTCACGGGGCGGGTCATCAAAGTCTCGCCGGCCGAGATCGAAGACGACCGAGGACAGCGGTATTTTACGGCTCAGATCGAGGTTCCGCCGGAGGAGATCGCAAGACTGGGGCGTGCGCACCGGCTGGTGCCGGGCATGCCCGCCGAGGTCTTTATTGAAACCGCCGCGCGCTCCATTCTCAGCTATCTGCTGAAACCGCTCACGGATACCGTGACGCGCGCGTTCCGCGAGTCGTAATCGTCGAGCGGCAGCCGTCAGTGCGCGTTGCGATAGGCCTTCTGGGATATCACCGTCAGCACCAGGATGTAGACATCGAGAAAGATCGACCAGTTGTCGATGTAGTAGATGTCATACTCGACCCGCGCACGCATCGCCTCTTCGGTCTCGGTTCGTCCGCGAAGTCCGTTGACCTGAGCCCACCCGGTGATGCCGGGTTTGACATTGAGGCGGCGCGGGTAGGATCCAATGCGCGTCTCATAATGCCGGTCGTGCGCAACGGCGTGCGGGCGCGGACCGACAAGTGACATCTCGCCCCGAACAACGTTGAGCAATTGGGGAAGCTCGTCGAGATTGTAGCGGCGCAGGTACTGGCCGAGCCTGGTCACGCGCGCGTCGTTGGGTGTGGCCTGCTTGATATGATCCCCATCATCGAGTGTCGACATGGTCCGGAACTTCCAGATCCGGAATTCCTGCGAGTTGTAGCCCCTGCGCCGCTGGCGAAAGAACACCGGGCCGGGGCTCGTCATCCTGATGGCCATCGCGATCAGCGCCAAGATCGGCGACAACAGCACCAGCGCAAGTGCCGCAACGACGACATCGAACGAGCGCTTGAGCGCGCGCTGTCCAGCATTGAGAGGAGGTTGTGTCACCGACACCGCCGTGATCGTGCCGAAGTGGGAAACCTGCGCCTGGGAAACGCGGCCGATGAGCCCCGATGCTCCCAGATGGACCGACACGGGTGTCGCGGAAAACGCCTGGACGGTCTTCTCGACCAGATCGCTGCCGCACCAATCAGCCAGGAGAACGACATCCTCGACGCCAGAAAAACGCGCCTTCTCAACGGCGCTGGCGAGAGCCTCATCCAGAGTTTTCCCACCGCAGGTATCGTGGCGTGATGATGCAGGCGGAGGCAGGTCCTGAACCGCTGCGACACGCACACCGCTGCGGCACGCGACGATACCCTCTGCGATCCGGGCAACCTCATCGGCTGATCCGAGCAACATCACCCGCCGCGAAGCGATACGCCCCGACTTAATCAGGGAATGGAGTGCCGCCCCGACGAGGGACGTAAGCCCGCTCAATGCCGCCAAGCCGGTGAAGTAGAACAAAATCAGCCAGCCACGAGAAAAAATCCCCGTCGTCTTGGTGAGAAATCCGATCAAGGCAAGGCAGAGGAATGCCGTGTTCCAGACGACAAAGATCTTGGAAAATCCCCGCCTGGAATCGACATAGTCCTCGACCCGGTAGGCATTGCGGAAAAGGAACGGCAGGACGAAGCACAGCGCGGCCAGACCACCCACGGTCACGTAGTTGTCGATATGACCTGCACCGCCATAACCCACGACGTGGTAGGCGGTCCCGGTGAGGATTGCTGCGCTGACGATCACGAGCACATCGAGGACGATCGTTCCCAATGCGAACGCTATGCGACCGGGAACCGCCGGCACGCCACTCAGCCTGCGCACGCTGTGAGTAGCCCCAATAAGCGAAGTCATGTGTTACCTGCTTTAACTTACTCTGCAGCCAGACTTGCCTGACCCACGACCGCCCAGGTCATCCACCCGATCGGTCGAGGTCTTAACTCCTGTGGGCTGGCTCGGCATATCTGCGTCCCGCACTAAGGTTAGTTCCTCCGATTTCGGACCATCGGACCGCGCCAAGCGCAACTGCCCGATGCCGGTGGCGAGCGGGATGAACGCGCCGTGGATTGCCTTGAGAGACGATCCGGTACCGGATCATCGTGTCGGGACAATGTCATATGCTCTGGAGTTCACAATCGCGGACTTTGGAATAGCCCGATCCACGATGTGGCCCGAATTTCAGGCATGAGCCTTGCACCCGCACCCGGCAACGGCGATCCGGCCAGAACGGGCGGCACCATGAACCGGGCCATTTTGGGGCCCACTGACGGGCTTTGATCGCACGATCCGTCCTCAAAGGGTCAACGGCGTGTCAAAATGACACACAAATGAGGAAGTTGAAGGCACGGGTGGCCGCCATGAGCGCGGTAAAGGTCATAACCCCATGAACTACCGCACAGATGGACCGTCCGATGCCGGTCCGGACCGGAACGTGAACCTGACTGGGTTTCTTTCGATCCTGGCCCGTTACCGCTGGTCGATTGCGCTTGCCACCCTGGCGGGGCTCGCGGCGGCCCTCCTTTATCTGAATGCCGTCAACCCCGTCTTCACAGCGTCGGGGGCCGTCTTCGTCGATCCCCGATCGCGCAAGATCGTCACTGATGAGATCATCCAAGGCGGATTTGGCACCGACGCCTCGCTCGTCGAAAGTCAGGTCGCCATCATCGTCTCCGATAGCGTCTTGCGTCGCGTGGTGGCGTCAGAACGGCTCGACCAGGATCCCGAGTTCGTGCCCGAGCGTCAAACAGGCGTCATGGCGGCGATCAAGGACCTGATCAGGGGACCGCGTCCCGTGAGTGAGCCTGAGACGGTCGCGCTGGAAAGCCTGGCACGGATCGTCAAGGTCAAGCGCCCCGCACGATCCTACGTGATCGAAGTCGAGGCCACGACCGGCTCGCCTGCCAAATCGGCCCGCCTCGTCAACGCGCTCCTCGACGCCTACATGGCCGACCAGACCGCGGCCAAGTCCGACGAGGC
>CAZZPH010000183.1:0-5625 GCA_964655725.1 uncultured Hyphomicrobium sp. | reverse complement strand
TGTCCAACCCGTCAACGCGAACAACATTGAGATAGCGCCTGTCCGGCGTCTTAGCCCAATCCTTGTCAGGTTCGCGCTTTTGAATCCAAGCGCGCTTAAACCCGCCTGGGCCTATCTGCCATTCGATGTACGGTTGACCCTTGCCGTCTTTCTTAACTTGCATGATGCCTCCCGCCTTTTCTTTGCGCTAAGCATAGCATGGGAGCTAGGGGCTGGCACCCCGGCTGTCAACAGGATCAGATTTCAAACTGAGACACTACCCGGGATCACGCAAGCGACCTAGGTGTTCTCTTTTGCTTGCCCGCCTCCGGCAGGACGGCAACGAGCAGCTTGCCATCCGCGACAGTCACTTTGTTGGCGCTTCGGATGCCCACACGGCATCCGCGCTGGCGCCTGGGTCCGTGCGGAGCACGGCAATCAAGAAAGCGTGACGCACTACATCCATGACATTTTCGGTAACCCCGGCCTTCGCCGGGGCAGGCGTCATCGCGTCTTGCCGGAGGCAAGTCAGCATCGTGCCAGCCGGTGGCGGGGCGACGGGGGTCACCGGCGTCATGGCGGAGCCAAGCTACGCTTGGACGCGCGAATACCCTCGGGACAAGCCCGAGGGCAAGCATCTGGCTAAGCGCTATCGATCGGCGCGTCCAATCTTGGACGCGGCGTGAATCGGCAGCGCCACGCGACTGGCGAGACGTAGCGATCGGATCGGGGTCAGGCAGCGGGGGCCTCGATGCCAGCAATTGAGCCGTGACAGCCGGGCCTGGTGCCTGACCCTATCCTGGCTGTCATAGGACAGTGTTGTAGACCGTGCCGTGCGACGGCGCCGTTACGCCGGGCGCCAGGCGCCGGGGGGGATGTGGCCGCCGACGTAGGCGTGGTGGAGCGCGTCGAGCTGCGCCCACAGTACATCGCACTTGAACGTGATGGCCCCGATGCAGGCCTCCTGCATTTCGCGCGTGTGGGCGTTGTGCTTGACGAACTCCAGCGTGAAGTTGGCGTCGCGCGGGGCCTGCGACAGGCGGCGCTTGAAGTAGGCCATCACGTCGTCGTTGACGAAGTCGTAGTTGGCGAGCATGCCCGCGATGCGCTCGCGATGGATGGAGGGGGCGAACAGCTCGGTCAGCGAGGACGCTGCCGCGACGACAAGCGGCTGCTCGACGACGAAGCGCACGTAGGCCTCCACGGCAAAGCGCGTGGCGGGGAGCGCGCCCGTCATGCTCGTCACGTAGTCGCGATCGAAGCCCAGGCAGTCTGTCAGCTTCAGCCAGCGCTCGATGCCGCCGGGCTCTTCGGGCAGCACGCCGTCGTGGTCCTGCACGCGGTGGATCCATTCGCGGCGAAGATCGCGGTCGTGCGTGCGGCTCATGAAGGCGGCGTCCTTGCGCGGGATCGCTTCCTGATAGCAGTAGCGGTTGAGCGCCCAGGCGGCGACCTGATCCTTGGCGAGCTTGCCGCCGTGCAGCAGCTTATGGAACGGGTGGAGGTCGTGATAGCGCTGAGGCCCTACGGCGCGCATCTGCGCCTCAAACTCCTCGATCGTCCAGGGCGGCCGGATGCCTTCGAATTTTCTGACGAACTCGTTCATGGTTGTCCTCCCGATTGGTTTTCGCGCAGCGCGCCCGTTTGTGGCTGCGGACAGTTTCAGGGCCGGACAGGCTGCGGATTGATCCCGGTCAAATCGGGATCATCACAGAGCATCACGATCGCGTTGCGCGTGGTTGATCGGCGGCTAGGAGCAGCGAGCAAGTTCGGTTAATGTGCCGGGATGTGGTTCGAAGGCCGGGAGGTCACCATGACGAGCGCTGCTAATGCGAAAGTCCTACCGAGGCTCATCAACTTTACCGGTCCGTTGCCCGAGGGACAGACCTACCGTCCGCCCGCCGATCGCATCCTGGCCGGTGATCCCGAGCAGACCGCCTGGAACCTGTTCACCAGCGCCGATGGGCGTTTCAATTCGGGCATCTGGGAATGCCAGCCCGGCAAGTGGCGCTGCGTGTTTACCGAGAGCGAGTTCTGCCACATCCTGAGCGGTGAACTGGTCGTGACCGGCGATGACGGCCAGACAGCGACCTACCGCGCGGGCGATGCCTTTGTTTCTCCTAGCGGATTCACGGGGACGTGGGAGGTGACTGAGGCCGCGCGCAAGTATTACGCGTTTTACGAGTAGGGCCCGTGTTTGGGAACTGAAACTCGATCGCGTCCTGGCCGTAACTTGTCCGTGTGGCCCCGAGTTTGCTAGTTGCACCATCTTGATCATGCTTGCGCATCATCTCACCCGCGGCAGAGGGATGTGCAACGTTCTCCCGCAGGTTATGGAAACCCGTCTTGCTCAGGCCGATCGATGCATCAAACCTCGATCCCGCGATCGCTTTGTTGGTCGAGGGATTTCCCGATCGCCCGGCCTCGTTCTGGCACACGGCGCTCTCGCGCATTCAAGAATTCGGTGAGAACGCCGCGCTGGGTCTGCCGATCGGCCATGTGCTGATGGATGGGGACCGTCTCGTCGGTGTCATCTTGACACCGGCAAGTACGCGGGTGGCCGACGATGGCCGGACCGTTGCGATGATCAACATCTCGAGCTGGTACATCGTTCCGGATCATCGCTGGCGTGCGCTGCCGATGCTGCGCGCCGTTCTAAAGCATCCCGATGCCGTATTTACGGATCTGACTCCCACCGAAGATGTCCAGAAACTGCTCAGACTTCTGAAATTCGATCAGATCTCGCACGGTATTACAGTGCAGGTGCTGCCCCTGCTGGCGATGGGCCGATCTCGGGGCGCTGTCGTGCATGATCTGTCAGATGTACCTGACGGCGATGCCTCTCGGGGCCTTGCGGGGTCGCAGGTGGTCCAGATGCTGAAATCGTACCGCCAAGTCGGGTGCCTGACAGCCCTGCTGCAGATTGGAGATGCGGCCTACCCTCTTGCATTTAAAGCACGAACAATCAGAGGGTTGCCAGCGGCAATGCTCATATACTGTGAAGACAATGCTCAGTTCGTGAGGCATTTGCCTGCGGTGGCGCGCTATCTTTTGAAACGCGGCAAACTGCTGGCGCTCTTCGATTGTCATCCTGAGCAGTCATCGTTTGGATTAAGTTATCCCAGTCGTGGCATAAAGTTTGCGCGGGGCGGGTCGTTCGCCAACCGGACCGATTACGCAGGCTCAGAGCTCTGCCTGTTCGAATGGTAGGCCGTGCAAGAACTGGAGAAGGTCTCAAAGATGAATTCCGCCAGCTTGAAGGTCCAGCCAGAGGATGCCGAAACCGGTGTGCCGATCCTGGAGCAACTGACGGCTTACTTTGCGCAAGTGGCGCCGGGTTCTCTGTCCCAGAACCTGACGGCTGAGACGCCGCTGCTCGGTTCAGGTCTGCTGGATTCTCTCGGCATCCTGCAGTTTACCATGTTCCTGACCGACAGCCTGGGTGTGGAGATCTCCGACGAGGACTTCACGCCCGACAACTTCGCGACCATCGGTAGCGTGGTCGCGCTCGTGGAACGCAAGCTCGGCGAGAGGGCATGACGCCGCTCCATCTTCTGCATCACCTCCTCGTTAGTCCCGGCACCGCGCCTGACCGCACCGCTATCATCGACGGCGAGCGATCTTGGACTTATGCCGAATTGAAAGGCGCGGCCGGGCAGGTTGCCGCCCGGCTGCAGGCCTGCGGTGTGTGTCGCGGCGATCGTGTCGCAATCTTTCTGCCCAAATCGCTAGAAGAATGTGCATCGATCTTCGCGGTCAGCCTCGCTGACGGGGCGTTCGTGCCCATCAATCCCCTGCTCAAGGCCGAGCAGGTGAGCCACATTCTGGTGGACTGCGAAGCGCGGGCCCTCGTCACAAGCAAGGCGATGCTCGCTAAGCTCGGGGATGGGTTTGCCGAAAGCTGCGCCGCATCCGTTGTTCTCATCGACGGTGAGGCGATTGATGAGGACGCGGGCACGGGCGACGCGCTGGCGCTGATCCCGCCCAAAAGCATAGGGCAGGATCTGGCTGCCATTCTTTACACGTCGGGCTCCACAGGCACGCCGAAAGGCGTGATGCTCAGCCACGCCAATCTCCTGGCCGGTACGCGCATCGTGCGCACCTATCTGGGGCTTACGGGCGAGGATCGCATCCTGTCCGTTCTGCCCTTCAGCTTCGACTACGGACTCAATCAACTGCTGACGAGTGTCGAACAGGGCGCAACACTGGTGCTGTGCTCGTTTCAGTTCGGTGATGAGATCGTCAAGGAGCTGGTCCGCCATCGCATCACCGGGCTTGCAGGCGTTCCGACCGTCTGGGCCATCCTGACGCGCGCTGCGCCGAGTCTTCAGAAAACCAATCTTCCGCACTTGCGCTACATCACCAACTCCGGCGGGGCCGTGCCCCAGGCCACTGTGCGGCGTCTGCGCGAACTCCTGCCTCAGACTCGCGTCTTCCTGATGTACGGACTGACCGAGGCCTTCCGCTCGACATTCCTGCCGCCGGAGGAGGTGGATCGCCGCCCCACGTCAATCGGCAAGGCCATTCCCGAATGCGAAGTGTTTGCGCTGACGACGGACGGACGGCGCGCCAAACCCGGTGAAGTCGGCATCCTTGTACATCGCGGACCGACGGTTTCCATGGGCTATTGGCGCAGGCCCGAAGAGACGGCGCGGGTGCTCCGTCCCAATCCGCTGCGTTCAGCCAATGAAGGTGGCGAGATCGTGTGCTGGTCGGGTGACCTCGTCTACGAGGACGAGGATGGTTTTCTCTATTTCGAGGGCCGTCAGGACGCGATGATCAAGTCGGCAGGGTTCCGCATCAGCCCATCGGAGGTTGAAGACGTGCTGATGGGCACCGGAGCCTTCCGGCAGGTCGCCGCGATCGGTCTTCCTGACGAATGGCTCGGCCAGAAGCTTTGCGCCGTAGCTGTGCCCACGGGCGAAACGGCCGATGTCGCGGAGGTTTTGCGCGAAGCAAGCCGGCGGCTGCCAAGCCACATGGTTCCGTCCCGTATCGATCTTGTCGACGCACTGCCGCTGACGCCCAATGGCAAAGTTGATTACAAAACGCTGGTCGCCGAGCGCAGGCCTGCATCATGAGCGCGGCGCATGTGAAGGGTGACCTGGCAGAGGCGCTCGTGTCCGAGCAATTCGGCGTCGCGGGGGGCGAACTCGTCATCGGCGGTGTGGGTGTCCGTGACCTCGCCGGCAGCCATGGCAGTCCGCTTTACGTCTACGATGCCGGTCTCATGCAAGCGCGCTATGCGGCGTTGACGCGTGCGCTGACTGGCTTTGCGGACGTTTACTTCTCGATCAAAGCAAACCCCAATCCGGCAGTTGCCAAGGTCTTCGTTGATCAGGGCGCGGGCCTGGAGATCGCTTCAGGTGCGGAGTTCCTGTTTGCGCTGTCCGCCGGTTGTTCAGCGCGTAACATCTTGTTTGCAGGTCCGGGCAAAGGTGAAGCGGAACTGGAGCTGGCGATCGGTGGCGGCATTGGCGAGATCCATCTGGAGAGCTTTGAGGAAATCGCTACCGTGTCCGCAATTGCAGAGCGGACGGGCCGCAACGTCGATGTTGCCATTCGCATCAATCCCAGCGCGGCCGCTCAAGGCGGCGCCATGCGCATGGGGGGCAAGCCTGCCGCGTTCGGCTTTGATGAGGAGAT
>CAZZPH010000182.1:339-5641 GCA_964655725.1 uncultured Hyphomicrobium sp. | reverse complement strand
ACAGCATCGTCCACATGGCGAGCCGCTGATCCACGCAACACCACCAGATGAAGAATGGCATGCGCCGTGGTCCCAATTCGATGGCGCGCTGGCCGTTGCGGAGCATATTCCCGGACCAGCGCCTCAGGTTCTCCACCATGCGCGTTCGTCCCGAACCTTCCACGACTTCGATCGTCGTTCCGGCCGCGTCGGGCACGTAGGTCATCTTCACGCCGTGCTTCAGAAGCGTGTACCAGGTGCTTTTGTCGTCACCCGAGAGAAAGCGGAACGTCCCCCACAGCCAGTGGGTCAGAAAGTCGGCCTCTTGCAGCCGGATGAACTCGTGGCTCGTTATATGCGTGGCGCGGAAAACCGAAAAGCGCCCCGTTAGCGTCAGCACGCGGTTCGACAAGGCGTGGCTTTGCATGGCAAGCCTGCGCTGCGCAAAACGCATATCGAGCCATGTCTGCATCCAGCGCGGCCCTTTCACGAGAACATGTTCGTCGGTGGTGAGGGCGTGAAGATCTGGATCGAGCGCGAACAGCGGAAAGCACTTCCGGATGGCGCCTGGATGAAGAACAAAATCTCCGTCCATAAAAATCACGATGTCGTCCGGCCCCAGCCCCTCGCGCGACATCGCACGCAGAATAAGGGCGATCGCGACGCGCTTGCCGGGCTGGTTCTGGCGAATGATGCGCAAGGTGATGTCGAGGTCATCCGCGACGAGCTTCAGGTGACGGGCAATCTTTGCCTCGTCGGCGGCCTCGCTCGAACCGAGCCAGATCGTGGCAGGCACGCCCGCCTCGCGAATTTCACTGCACAACGCTCGAATGACGGCCTCGGAGATTTCCCGATGCTCGCGAAAGGTCGTCATCTGGATATGGATGTGACGAGGCCGCCAGCCCGAACCCCAAAGGGCGGCCGCCCGGTCGCGCATTTTAGGGTACGTCACCTTCTCAAACGCCAGCGCGCGCATGAAATGGTTGAACCACCACAAGTAGCGCCACACGCCAAGAATGCCGATGACCAGGATGATCTCGTTGCGTGCCGGATCAAAGAGCGCATTGGGGATCTGCGTCAGCGCGATAAGGCAAACCGACCAATACAAAAGCAGCTGGACCTGGATCTCCGCGGACCATTTCTGACCGCGCGGGAGCGGCTTCGTTGGATCGTCGAGGATCAGGCCGCCGTTCGCCGGTCTCATCATGGCGCCTACAATCCAAACGCCTTGCCGAGACCTGACAGCAGAGAGTTCGTGGAACGTTGCTCAAAAATAGCCACGACCGGAAGCCCGGGGCGATAGCGCTCGGGATCACCAACGAGGCGCGGGTCATCGAACTCGATGGTCACGCGCGCAGAGCGGTCCTTGGAACCGCGCCACTCGTACCCGGCCCCACCCTGCTCCTCCTGCTCACGGATGAACCCGCTGGTGCGGTCAATCTGGCTGACGCGGCCGGTCAGAGATTCGCCGAGTGCTGGCAGGAACAGCGCGACCTCGTCGCCCAGGCCCACCCGCAGCACCTCCTCCTGGCGCAGCCATGCCGCGACGTGCCGCCGCTCGCGATCCTCGATCACCGCGATGACATCGCCACGCCGGACCGAAGACCCATCGAGCTTGCGCACATCGACAACTGTGCCATCGAATGGCGCGCGCATTGCAGCGTGATCGCGTTGGCTGAGCTGGGCGATATAGCGCTGTTGGGCAAGCTGGATCTCATGCTCGATCAGGCGCACTTCGGCTTCAATCTCAGCCTGCTGACCGATCAATCCTGCCGGCCCGATCGTTTCGTTACCCGAATAGAGGCGGCGTCCGTGGTTGTTGGCTGCCAGCTCCACACGCGCCGAAAGCTCGATCCGGCGGATTTCAGACTCCTTCTCCAGCTTCATCACCTCGCGCCGGGCTTCGTCGAGCTTGGCGTCGGTGGTGAAGCCCTTGGAATGGAGGCTCGCAAGTCGCTGCTTGTTCCGGCGCGCCAGATCCAACTGCGACTTGATGCTTTCCAATTCCACCTTCGTCTGGGCAACGTTCTTCATCTCGATCGCCGCATAGCTGCGCGCGCGTTCGAGTTCCTCAACATGTCTCCGCTTGGCGAAGGCAAGCCGGGCCTTCTTTTCCTGGACGGCAATTTCAGCAAACTCGATCTCGCGCTCGATCTGACTGTCGATCAGGCGAGCGATGACCTCGTTAGCAGCGACGCGGCGGCCAATTTCCAGATTGGTGACCTCGGCCACACCATCCGTCCGGGCAACCAGCGTCTCGACCGGAGCAGCGATCACGGCGCTGTCGATTTCCATGCGGAAGAGGTTCGTATAGCCGATAATGGCCGCATATCCGAAAACCAGCGCACCTAGACCCAGGTAGAACGCCGACATGACGACCGATTTGGCTGGCCTGCGGCGGATGGGAACGAGTTGATCGGCTGCTTTAGGGAGATCGGGCTGCAATGATGCCGGCGTGACGGGAACGTCGATGCGCTGAATCGTATCCTCGACATCCACCATGGAGCCGCGGATCAGCTCCTCGATGAAGTGCTGCATCAGTTCGCGTTCGCGTTCCCCAATCCGGGTGTAGCGGACCGCAAACATGCCCTCTGCCGGGTTGGTTCTCACAACCTCGGCTTCGACCTTGAAGCCGACGTCGAAGCCCTGAAACGGCAGGGTCAGATCGAGCGTAATCTCAGAGCCGGTCGCAGGCAGTTTGCCAGCAAACCCCTCCACACGCAGTCCACCGAGTGACCAGTCAGCCGCGCGCATCGTCGCGCCCGCAACCTCAACGTAGAGAGGCGCGGTAACGCGATGGTGGCGCCGTTGATCGGGACGCTCTCGCCTGACCTTAACTGCCATGGACTCAAGACCTGCAACGCAACGTCGATCCGCGCCCGCCGGTGGCGCGCGCTGATCCCCGTTGGTTTTGACACGGTCAGAGTTAACAGCAGCTTCCAAGCCTGCGCTGCGTTGAAGAGAAACGGACACAATTCCAGGAAAAGCGGGGGTATCGCGGGCAGGCTTAACCCCTCGTTAACCATAGCGTGCAGGCCGTCGTGCGATCGAGCAATCAGGCGAGGAGTTTTCCCGGATTGAGGATGCCGAGCGGATCGAGGGCCTGCTTCACCTGCTTCATGACATCGAGTGCGGGCCCGGCCTCGGCAATCAAATGACCCATCTTGCGCTGGCCAATGCCATGCTCGCCCGTGCATGTTCCATCCATCCGCTGCGCCCGCTCGGCCAGCCGGGAAATGAACCTTTCGACCCGCAGAACCTCGTCCGGGTCGGCCTCGTTGAGCACGACGATCGCATGGAAATTTCCGTCGCCGACATGTCCGACGACAGGCGCGACGAGCCCTGATGCCTCACCATCGGCGATGGTGTCCAAAAGGCACTCGGCCAGCCGTGAAATGGGAACACAAACATCCGTCACAACGAAGCTGCGGCCAGGCCATGCCTGGCGCACTGCCCAGAAACACTCATGCCGCGCTTTCCAGAGTGTTCTGAGTTCCGCCTCTCCCTCGGCCGTCCCGCCGATCGTGGCCGCATACTGCGACGCCAGATCACAGATGATTCCGCGGTGCTCGCGCGCTGCCTCGGGCGTACCCCCGACTTCGATGAAGAGCGCAGGACCATCGCCCGGCAAGGCCGTTCCAGAGTATCTGTTGGCGATCTCAAGCATCAAAGGATCGAGAAGCTCGATCCGGGCCGGCGTCACACCCGACTGAAGAATGGCGAAGACAGCCTCGGCGGCCTCCGCCATGCCGGGAAAACTCAAGACCGCTGCGACAACGGTTTCAGGCCTGGGCTGGAGTTTGAGTGTCAGGTCGACAATCAAGCCGAGCGTGCCTTCCGACCCGATCAGGAGCCGCGTCAGATCGTAGCCGGCGGCGGACTTTCGAGCCCGCGATGATGTCTGGATGACCTCACCGTTGGCCATCACCGCGGTCAGCGACAGCACGTTCTCGCGCATCGACCCGTATCTGACGGTGGTCGTGCCTGAGGCGCGCGTTGCAGCCATTCCACCCAGGGTCGCTTCGCGCGCTCCAGGATCGACCGGGAAGAACAGCCCGGTGTGCCTCAGGTGATCCTCAAGTTGGCTGAGGGTCACACCGGCTTCGACCGTGACATCGAAATCCGCTTCACCCATCCTGATGATGCGGTCCATCCGGGAAAAATCGACAGACAGCCCGCCACGGGGCGCATTGACCTGACCCTCAAGCGAGGTACCGGCCCCAAAGGGCACCACGGGGATCAGAAACGTGCGCGCCACATCGAGGATTGCGCGGACGTCCTCGATGCTTTCCGGCCAGACAACGGCGTCAGGGATCTGAGCCGGAAGCCAGGTCAAGGTACTGGCATGGTGGCGGCGCACGTCGAGACCGCAGGACAGCCGCCCCTGAAATCGCTGCGCGAGCGCAGCACATGCCCTGGCCAACGCCTCGCCGTGCTGTGACGCTGAAAGAGCGTTACCGTGTTGGAAATTCGAGTGATCCAGCATCAGCGCCTCGCCTCGCCGGCTTGATGTACAAAGCGGATGTCACAACAATAACGTGCCACGATCACTCACGAAAACTGCAAGTCTTGGCCGCCAAATGCCGCGCCGGGTAGCTCATTGATGGTGACCGCAAGACCCCGAAATTGCACTGCACGACCATCGCCGGGATTCTGAACACAGTCCGCCAACTGTTGCGCATCAGCACCACTTTGGGATCGCTCGCTCCGTGCGAAGATCTATCAATACGCGCCATCTTGCCTTTCTTCCACCAACTGTTTCACATAGTCAGCCTAACGAAGCCGGGGGCTTCCGGTACAGTACAGGGGAGTGTTGCATGTTGCGCAGACTGATATTAGCGGGCCTCGCCCTCGTGGCGGCCGGCGCCGTTTCCGCTGCCCACGCTCAGAATCTCGTCAGGATAGGATCCGACACACTTGATCTCAGCAAGGATGGGAGCGTCAGCATCGATGTCAGCAAGGCGCCCGGCGCCTTCCGCGGCATCCGCGTCAGGAATGCCACGAAATCAACAAGCCTCATGGACCTTACCCGGGTCCAGATCGTCTATGACGACGGGTCCATCCACACTGAGGACCGTCAGATCGACATGAAACGCGGTGAGCGCAGCCGTGAAATCGCTCCTCAGCCCCGCAACAAGTTCATCAATAAAGTGAACGTCACCTGGAAGAAGACGAGCGGCAAGGGCACCATCGAGGTCCTGGGCCTTCAGACCACCGAAGGCCGTGCGATGCAGCGCCCCGTGAAGCCTGCCTCCGGCAACATTTCAGAAGCGCCCACCACACAGGTCCCTGGTACAGGTCAGGCCGGCAAGCCCGGCCCGGA
>CAZZPH010000182.1:0-329 GCA_964655725.1 uncultured Hyphomicrobium sp. | reverse complement strand
CGGTTATCAGAACGTCGGCTTCGGCATCGATCGTGACGTCATCAAGGTCGGTGGCGAGGTCGGCAAATTCGATCGAGTCCGGGCCCGCGTGTTGGGCAATGACGTGCTCGTCAACAACATGCGCGTTCTCTACATGGACGGCACAACGCAGGATCTCGCCGTAAACGCCCAGATCAACGCCAACACACGCACGGGCTGGTTCGAGATCGACGGCGCCAAGTTCATCCGCGAGATCCAACTCAGCTATCGCTCGAAGACGAACTTCAAAGGCCAGGCACGCATCGAGGTCACGGGTCAGTACGCTTCGGGCTGGCTAGGACCCAACGGAG
>CAZZPH010000181.1:0-5643 GCA_964655725.1 uncultured Hyphomicrobium sp. | reverse complement strand
CAGCGCGTTCTCGGCCGAACCGCCGCGGAGGACATCGTCATTCCCGGCACGTCCGAGGTCATCGTCAAAATGGGCGAACTGATCGAGGAGCGCCATGCTGATCTCATCGGAAAGAATGAGGTCCAGGAGGCGCGTATCCGCTCGGTTTTGACGTGCGAAACCATCTCGGGAGTTTGTGCCAAGTGCTATGGCCGCGATCTGGCGCGCGGCACGCCGGTCAACATCGGTGAGGCCGTCGGGGTCATCGCCGCCCAGTCGATCGGTGAGCCGGGAACGCAGCTAACGATGCGTACGTTCCACATCGGCGGTGCCGCTAACGTGGTGGATCAGTCGTTCGTGGATTCAAACTTCAATGGCACGGTGAAGATCAAGAACCGCGCCATCGTGAAGGATGGTCAGGGACGCCACATCGCGATGGCCCGCACCATGTCGATCGTGATCACCGATCAGTCGGGTAAAGAGCTTGCCACTCACAAAGTCCCCTATGGCGCGCGCCTGCACGTCGATGAGGGGGACGAGGTGAAGCGCGGCACCCGCCTTGCACAGTGGGACCCCTTCACGCGGCCGATCCTGACGGAAGCCTCCGGAAAGGTGGATTTCGAGGATCTGATGGACGGAACCTCCGTGCGCGAGCAGACCGACGAAGTGAAAGGCACCACGAACCGCGTCATCATCGATTGGCGCGCGACACCGCGCGGCGCGGAGCTGAAGCCGGCGATTGTCGTCAAGGACAGCAAGGGCAAGCCCGTCAAGGTGTCGCGTGGCGGCGATGCGCGCTATCTCCTGCCTGTCGAGGCGGTGTTGTCGGTGGAGCCCGGTACGGAGGTGAAGGCGGGTGACGTCTTGGCGCGTCTGCCGCTCGCGTCGGCCAAGCAGAGTGACATCACGGGCGGTCTGCCGCGCGTGGCTGAGCTCTTCGAGGCCCGCCGGCCGAAGGATCATGCCATCATTGCGGAGATCTCCGGCACGATCGAGTTCGGCAAAGACTACAAGAACAAGCAGCGCATTACCGTCCAGCCGGACGAGGAGGGTGCGGAGCCCGTGGAGTATCTCATCCCGCGCGGCAAGAACCTCGCCGTTCAGCATGGGGACCACGTCGAGCGCGGCGATTTCATCTACGATGGGCACCCCGCACCCCACGACATCCTGGCCATCAAGGGCGTCGAGGAACTGGCCAACTATCTCATCAACGAGATCCAGGACGTCTACCGGCTTCAGGGTGTGGGCATCAACGATAAGCACATCGAGGTGATCGTGCGTCAGATGCTGCAGAAGGTGGAGATCACCGATCCAGGCGAGACTGGCCTCATCAAGGGCGAGCAGATCGACCGTATCGAGTTCGACGAGATCAATGCCCGGGTCAGCAAGGAGGGGGGACGGATCGCAACCGCCTCACCGGTCCTGTTGGGGATCACCAAGGCCTCGCTGCAGACGCGCTCGTTCATTTCTGCCGCCTCGTTCCAGGAGACGACCAGGGTGCTTACCGACGCGGCCGTTATTGCCAAATCCGACACTCTGGAGGGGCTTAAGGAGAACGTCATCGTCGGCCGTCTGATCCCCGCAGGTACGGGTGGGATGTTGCGCCGGTTGCGCAAGGAAGCGACGAGGCGCGACGAACTCATCGCCAAGGAGACGGCCAAGTCCGACGCCTCGGGCGCACTTGCTGCCCCCGCGGGTGAAGGTGGACTGGCGGCACGGCGCCGCAGGCGCGCTGCCGAATAACAGGACGCAGCATCTCACGATTTGATCAAGAGGCGGCCGATGGCGATCGGCCGCCTCTTTATTTCCAGCCATTGTGGGGCCAGGCGCCAGTCGCGCCGAACCCCTGAAAGAAGCGGGTTCATTGGGACAGCGTGCGCTCTTGGACCCCTGGATCTCAAAAAATTGAAACCATTCGCAGCCCAGCAGTTGACCGGACTAGAGGCTCTGTATATAGACACCCCACTCTCACGGCAGGTCGTAGGCTGTCCGCGCGCATGACTGCGCTGATACGGGCCCTAAACGCTGGCGTTTCTAAGCAGAGGACATTTTCGGACCATGATCTCCGGGGCGTGCCGTCAGGTGCGGGCTGGATGATCCTCTGGTTTTATCCTGTCAGGCCGCGGCGCGCGCGGCGTTGGCAGGATGGGATTGGCGTTGGCTCGGGGGCCTGTCGGACTCCGGCGCCCTGCCAGCAGGAATACGAGCGCGTCGAAGATTGGACGAGAAGGCGGACTGAGCGGATGCCGACGATACAACAATTGATCCGGAAACCCCGGACGCCCAAGACCTACCGTGAGAAGTCGCGGCACATGGAGCAGTGCCCGCAAAAGCGCGGCGTGTGCACGCGTGTCTATACGACGACGCCCAAGAAGCCGAACTCGGCGCTGCGTAAGGTCGCTAAGATTCGCCTCACAAACGGTTTTGAGGTCATTGGGTACATTCCCGGTGAAGGCCACAATCTGCAGGAGCATTCGGTCGTGCTGATCCGCGGCGGCCGCGTGAAGGATTTGCCCGGCGTTCGCTATCACATCCTGCGCGGTGTGCTCGACACGCAGGGTGTGGCCAAGCGCCGTCAGCGCCGTTCCAAGTATGGTGCTAAGCGGCCGAAGTGATCATGTCAGGCGATCTCAGCGGCACGGGCCGCGTGATCGCTCGAAAAGGAAACCAAGGGAAGACAAACGATGTCCCGCCGACATAAAGCCGAGAAGCGCACGGTCGATCCCGACCCGAAGTTTGCCGATGTTGTCTTGAGCAAGTTCATGAACGCCATCATGAACCAGGGCAAGAAGTCGGTCGCTGAGCGCATTGTCTACGGCGCGCTGGAGCGCATGGAGACCAAGGCCAAATCGGATCCGGTCGCGATGTTTCATCAGGCGCTGGAGAATGTGATGCCGGCGGTCGAGGTACGCTCGCGCCGCGTCGGTGGTGCAACGTATCAGGTGCCCGTCGAGGTGCGCCCGGAGCGCCGTCAGGCGCTGGCGATCCGCTGGATCATCGCTGCGGCCCGCGCGCGTAATGAGAACACGATGGTGGATCGTCTCTCCGGCGAGCTGCTCGATGCTGCCAATAACCGCGGCAATGCCGTCAAGAAACGTGAAGATACGCATAAAATGGCTGACGCTAACCGCGCATTCTCGCACTACCGCTGGTAGGCGCCAGGCCCCACGACGAACCAGGAAATTTGAGGCACGCACATGCCCCGCCAATATCCGATCGAGGACTACCGCAACTTCGGCATCATGGCTCACATCGATGCCGGCAAGACCACGACGACCGAGCGGATCCTCTACTACACCGGCAAGTCCTACAAGATCGGCGAAGTCCATGACGGCGCCGCCACGATGGACTTTATGGATCAAGAGGCTGAGCGCGGCATCACCATCACGTCGGCTGCTACAACGTGCTTCTGGGTTGGCCGCGACGGCAAGAAGCGCCGGCTGAACATCATCGATACGCCGGGTCACGTCGATTTCACCATCGAGGTGGAGCGCTCGCTGCGCGTGCTCGACGGCGCGGTGTGCGTGCTCGACTCGAACCAGGGCGTCGAGCCTCAGACTGAGACTGTTTGGCGTCAGGGCGACAAGTACAACGTTCCCCGCATCATCTTCTCCAACAAAATGGACAAGACGGGCGCCGACTTCTTCATGTGCCTGGCCGACATCAAGGACAAGCTTGGTGCGCGCGCCGTGCCGCTGCAGATTCCGATTGGTGCGGAAAGCGATTTCAAGGGTGTCGTCGATCTGATCACGATGAAGGCCATCACCTGGGATGGTGACGGCAAGGACGCCAAGATGATCGAGGGCGAGATCCCTGCTGATCTCGCCGACAAGGCTGCCGAGTTCCGCGCGGCCATGATCGAGGCTGCCGTCGAAATGGATGACGCAGCCATGGAAGCCTATCTGGAGGGCAAAGAGCCCGACGAGGCGACCTTGCGCGGTCTCATCCGCAAGGCGACGATCACGCGCGCCTTCTATCCCATGATGTGCGGCTCGGCCTTCAAGAACAAGGGCGTGCAGCCGCTGCTGGATGCTGTGGTCGACTATCTGCCCTGCCCGACCGACCGCGACGCTTACAAGGGTATCGACCCCAAGACGGGCGCGGAAGCGCCGCGCCGGCCCTCTGACGCTGATCCTCTCGCCATGATCGCTTTCAAGATCATGAGTTTCGAGCACGTCGGCTCTATCACGTTCTGCCGCATCTACTCCGGTAAGCTGGAGCAGGGCATGGCGCTCGCCAACACGTCGCGCGACAAGAAGGAGCGCGCTGGCCGCATGTACCTCATGCATGCCGCCGATCGTGAAGAGATCAAGGAAGCTTATGCAGGCGACATCGTCGCGCTCCAGGGCATGAAGGATGTGCGCACGGGCGAGACGCTGTGCGATCCCAACAAGCCGGTGATCCTGGAGAAGATGGAATTCCCAGAGCCCGTCATCAATCTCAAGATCGAGCCCAAAACGAAGGCCGATCAAGAGAAGATGGCGATCGCGCTCAACACCATGGCTATCGAGGATCCCTCGTTCCGCGTCTCGATCGACCAGGAGTCGGGCGAAACCATCCTCAAGGGCATGGGCGAGCTTCATCTCGATATCAAGGTCGACATCCTCAGGCGCACCTACAACGTCGACGCCAACGTCGGTCAGCCGCAGGTCGCCTATCGCGAGACGCTCGCGCGTCCGGCTGAAATCGACTACACGCACAAGAAGCAGTCGGGCGGCACGGGTCAGTTCGCGCGTGTCAAGCTGCGTCTTGAGCCCAACGAGACCGGGAAGGGCAACGAGTTCGCTTCGGAGATCGTTGGCGGAACAGTGCCGAAAGAATACATCCCGGGCGTCGAAAAGGGCGTCAAGTCGGTCTGGGACAACGGCGTTCTGATCGGGTTCCCCATCGTCGATACCAAGGTCACGCTGTTCGATGGCGCCTTCCACGAGGTCGACTCCTCGGCCATTGCCTTCGAGATCGCGACCCGGTCCGGCATGAAGGAAGGCCTCGAGAAGGGCGGCGTGAAAATTCTCGAGCCGATCATGGATGTGGAGGTGGTGACACCGGGCGAATTCGTCGGTGGCATCATTGGCGACATCAACGGCCGGCGCGGTCAGATCCGGGATCAGCAGATGCGCGGAAACGCCACCGTGATCCGGGCCTACGTGCCGCTCGCCAACATGTTCGGTTACGTGAGCCAGCTGCGATCTATGTCGACGGGACGTGCGTCCTATACGATGCAGTTTGCACACTACGCGGACGTGCCGCGCAACGTCGCTGACGAGGTGAAGGCAAAATACGCCTGATGCTTCAGGCGGAACGTAATCCTCCCGGAGGTTTGAAGGCCGATTGGTCTTCAAGCCGGACGAACCGGGAAACGACAACTGAGATTAACTGAGACGCAAGTGGAGAGCCGAAGATGGCGAAGGCAAAATTCGAGCGCAACAAGCCGCACTGCAACGTAGGCACGATCGGTCACGTTGACCACGGCAAGACGACGCTGACGGCGGCATTGACGAAGGTTTCGGCCGATCGCGGCTGGACTGCGACGTCGATTGCCTACGACGAAGTTGCCAAGGCTTCTGAGAGCCAGGGCCGCCGCGACCCGACCAAGATCCTGACGATCGCGACCAGCCATGTCGAGTACGCGACGCCGAACCGGCACTACGCGCACGTCGACTG
>CAZZPH010000180.1:4581-5679 GCA_964655725.1 uncultured Hyphomicrobium sp. | reverse complement strand
TACTTCGAAGCACTCCACGAGGCCGGCGCGGACCAGGATGCGCTCGATCGTCTCGCGCTTGTTGCTGGAGACGATACCCAATGTCGCCACGCCGACGAGGCGACGCACGACTTCCTCGACACCCCTGATGAACGGCGGATCGTAGTGTCGCCGAACGAGCTCCATGAAATGTTCCGCCGCCGCCGTGCCGCGCTCGGAGTCCGCGCAATGTGCGGTCAATGCGCTGTAGAAATTGTCCTCGAAGAGGGCGAAGAACTGCGCGCGCGTGTCGATACCGAGGCCGAACTTGCGGTTCGTCCGCGCGAACAACGGCCACGAAGCACTGCGCGTATCGACCAGTGTGCCATCGAAATCGAACAATACAGCGGCCAGGGTCATCACACGCGCGCCACGATGGTCCCGGCCGGGGCGGCATGCCCCGCATTCAAGGCATTCAGCTGAGGCAGCTCGTAGAAATCCTGAATCTCGCCGTAGCCCTCGCGACCGCGGTAGCGCCAGCGCGCAAGGCTGTTGAAGGAGACCATATTCGGCCAACACTGCCACGGGAAGCTGGTCAGGGTGTCGCCGCTGAGTTCGTGGCGATTGCCACGCGCATCATCGAAGGCAAGCGTGATCGACTGCGCGAAGCGATCGGGTCCCCGGATCACGCGGCCGCCGCCGCTGGCGAGGCCGACCATCGAGCCGCCATCGAGCACGTAGCCATGGGCGAGCGCGAGCTGGGTGTCGTCACGGCTGGCATCGAAGCCGAGAATCGCGTGCAGCGCGGTCTCGCGATCGACATGCGCGTGCAACCAGCTCATGTTCGGCTTGCCACGCTCCGGACGCGGGCCCCACGAATGGTCCATGGTCGAGACGCAATCGATCGCGTAGTGCCTGCCGCGTACGTGCACGTCACCGGCAATGTGGCCGGTCTGGTCGAAATGTCCGGCGTACGCGGTGCCCCAAGCGAACTGCCCGGCTTCGCTACCCGACGCACACATCGGATCCTGCTCCGGATCATGGATGTCGAAGGGCGGCATCAGGGCGTTGTAGCGAACATCGATCGCCGTGCCCTCGCCGTCGTCGTAAGTAATGTGCCAAGCCTGGTTGGGAACGGTG
>CAZZPH010000180.1:4310-4571 GCA_964655725.1 uncultured Hyphomicrobium sp. | reverse complement strand
CGCGGCTCGGGTATCGGCAACGCTGCGCGGTAATCGCAGAAGTCAGCCTGCCACGGCGTCAAGGCGCGCCGTGAGTTGATGCATATCGAGGAGCTGACGATGCCGAGATTCGGCCGAAACAAGGCGTACACACCGACATTAAGACAGGATTCGACGTGGTAAAAGCCGAAGAAATTCGTCTCCGCCCAGTTGCCCTGCTCTGGCGAGCAGGGGTGAAACTCGGCGTCGCTGTCGTCGAGCATGGCGGCCCTCCTTAAGGGG
>CAZZPH010000180.1:0-4300 GCA_964655725.1 uncultured Hyphomicrobium sp. | reverse complement strand
GCGGAGGGAACCGCCGCGCCGGCTGCCGGAGCACCCGATCTTCGGCACGGCTTCCCTTCCCCGAAGGCCGCGCGCGTTGACTGTGTGGGGAAAGTATATGCGCAACGCTGCCACCTGCGTACTCCCGTATCCGCCGTCTCCCCATCCCTGCGCCACTACCGCCCGTTGTTCACGCATGGCCGGCTCCCGGTCACGAGCGTTTTGGAGAGATGTCTTCGCACACCCGAGTGGAGGCCATGCAGAGACAAGACGGTGTGCGGGGCAAAGTCCGCGAAGTCCTGGATGCGGCGGCTGTCCGCGGCAGCCGCGATTTTGTGCACGACATCGCCACACCTCTGCGGCTATGCACGCTCTCCGAGCTGCGCGGTGTGCTGCCGGAAGATCGCGACGACATCATCCGCTGGTCGATCTGGACTACTTCGACACGCCGCATGCCGATCAGCACGTTTTCCTGCAGTTCTTCGACTATGGCAAACGCATGCTCGAGTTCACGGTGAGGTGCTGAAGTCGCGCGCCAGATCCTGTTCGCTCGACCACGGTCTTGGACCGCCGTTTGTTGCGCTGCGAGAACGTGCGCCCGATGACGGCAACAGTGGTCGCGCTACGGCTTACTTCGAATTTCGATATTCGAATTTCGATAGCCGATGCCCGCGGAATGCGCTAACGTCCAGTGGAGACCGCTGGTAGCGCACGCTGGCTGTTGGTTTCGGTGTGCTTCGAGCGCTCAAGGACGTATCCAAAACAGGCCCGCCCATCCCGGTGTGGGCCGAAAGGGAATCGACGAGGGGAGAAAACCGATGGCACATATTCGAAAATACGATTTTGACTACAGCCGCAGGCATTTTCTGGAAAAGACTGCACGTGGCTTCGGTAAGGCCGGTGTGCTTGGTGCGCTCTGGCCGATCATGAGCAAGGCCGGCGACATCACCAAAGCTTACCCGGAAGAACTGCTCAGTATCGAGGCCTATACCAAAGGCCGCATCAGCACCGGCGATTGGATCAACAAGGATAATATCGACCTCGTTCAGGACCTCGTCGATCCGGCCTTGTATGAGGAAGTCACCCAAATGGGGCGGAGGTTCCAGATCCAGGCGACGACGACCGATGTCACGAAGATGTTTCCGCACGAATTCCTGGAAGCGACGATGCGCAACGAGGGTCGCGCCGTGGTCGACGGGGATGGCAATGTGCGCACGGACGACGGCAGTCAGTGGATAGGCGGCCTGCCCTTTCCCGATTGCGAGACCGGCATTCATGTCATCGCCAACATGACCATGAGCTGGGGCCGCCACGACGAATCCACTTATGCCATCATGGCAGAAGCCCTCACCGCGGAAGGGGAACAGGTCTACGATTACAATCTGGTCTGGGCCGAGCAAGCCGCATCGGGCCGCACCGCCGACCCCAATGGCACCCAATTGCCAGGTGATCGCGGCAATAACAAGCTACGTTATCAATCGACTTGGTTTACCTCGCCTAACGACGTCAAAGGCACTGCGTTTCTGAGTATCTGGCCTTATGACCAGCGCCAGTTTCCCGATCTCCACGGGTATCTTCCGGCGTTCAAGCGGGTGCGGCGGTTTCCGACCAACCAGCGCTTCGAACCTTTGGTGGCAGGTCTCAATTTCTACCTGTCCGACGCTTGGGCGGCCGGCGATCCGTATCTGACCTGGGGCAATTATAAAATCGTCGGCCGGCAACCATTTCTCGGGAGTTCGCAGGGCGGTTGGATGGGTGATAACCCGCGTTGGCGACCAGAGGTTCACGGCGGCGCCGCCGATAGCACGTTCTTTACCGTAACCAAGGAGCTGATCCCGGAGGTCATCATCCTCGAAGCAGAGCCGACAGGCTTCGCGCGAGCGCCCTATAGCAAGAAAAGATGCTATGTCGATGCGCGCAACATGATCTTCCCGACTTTCCTCACCTACGATCGACGCGATCAGTTGTTCAAAGCGGGCGAACCCGGCTTTGGCCAATACAAGACAGCTTCGAACGAAGTGCTGGACAACGGCAAGCCGGCCTGGAGCTGGACGTGGTACCACAGCCACGACATGCAGGGACGCACGATGTCGCGGTTCTGCCAAGTCGAGGAAGTGCAAGGTGGCTTCCGCTCCGTTTATAACGGAGGCGATCTCTACGACAGTTACATGACACCGGCCGCGATGCGACGCCTCGGTACGTAACACGCTATTCCCTTCCACCATCCCCCATGGTTCGCCGGCGCGCCGGCGAACCATGGGATCAGTCGCGGCACCTTCTGTTTCGGGACGCCGATCAAGACTTAGGGCCCGTGCCAGACTAACGCAGCGCTCTACGCGGAAAGCTTGCAACTGATCGATGCCGCCCACCGGCCTGCGGCTAGCGACCCGCTGAACCCCATGGCACGCTCTTCAGCAGGGCGCCGTCGCCGGCGGTGGTTGCTCGACTAGTTTTCTGTTACTGATGAAAATGTCGCTAGAACCACGGATTACAGTTATCGTCAGAGGAACGCCGCCCTATGATCACTTACCTTTATTGGAGCCTCGTGATTGCACTCGTCATCGCTGCGATGACGCTGCTTGCCGGGCGTATGAACGATATTCGTACGGCGCTGATCGCTTCCGCCGTGATCCTGATCGTTGGCTGGGCCGCCTATTATTTTCATTTCCAGCAGATCTTCGTCAAACGATTCGGCGGCGTGATGTCGGTGTCCGTACCGGCCGGCCAGCAACATATCAGCGCCACCTGGAAAGACGACAACCTGTGGATAGAGAACTACGATCCCGCAACCAACACCTGCATTTTCTCGGAATATGCGCGCGGCAACCTGCTCGAGGGGCGCGTCAGGATCAAAGACTGCAACCCGCTGCGCCCGGGCCTCGCTGTCGCTGGTGAAGCCGCAACGGCAGCACCGCCGCCCTGATCGCGGCTCAGCGGCAAAAGTAAAAGAGGACATCGCAGAATTCTTCCAAGCTGGGCGTGACGCATCCCGTGCCAATCGCGCATTGTGGGCTGTCCCCTGTTCAACCCGCTATTTCATTCTTTCTGCGCCGCCGCACGCAAGGCCGCCACCTCGTCCGCCGGCGACGGCTGCGCTGGAAACGCGCGCGCTGCGCGTCCGTACCAGTAGCGGGCGTTCGCCCTATCGCCCTCCAGCAGATGCACGATGCCATGAGCCCAGCACGCAAGCGGTGAATCCTCGTCCTGTTGCACGATGACATGTGCGGCCGGCCAGTCGCCCCGCACGAGATGAGCGAGCGCCAGCGTGAGATCGTCGTTGCTGAGTGCCATTGATCCGATGCCGCAGCTCAGTGCGCCTTAGCCGGTTTTCCGGCATGCGCCATCAGCCTGTCCGTCCACGCAATCCCAAGCGCCGAGACGATGAAGATGGTGTGGATGATGGTCTGCCACATCACGCCGACCGCGGTCAGCGTGGTGCAGGTCTTACCTTTCGAACCGATGTCGATCAAAGCCTGCGCAGCCGCGATCGCCGACTCGGTGTTGCACAGCGGTAGTCCGCCGAGCGTGCCGGCCTCGATGAAGGTCTTGAGTAGATGAATGGACGAGATGCCGATGATTGCCATCGCGAGCTTGACCTTCAGCACCGATGCGTTGACATGGCTCAGCCACTCTGGTTGATCCGGATGACCCTGCAGGTTCAGACGCGAGACGAAGGTCTCGTAGCCGCCGACGATGACCATGACCAATAGATTCGAGATCATGACCACATCGATCAAGCCCAGCACGAGCAGCATGATGCCCTGTTCGCTGAGTGCGTTCGCGTCGAGCACGAGATGGGTCAGCTCTTTCAGGAACAGGAAGACGTACACGCACTGGGCGACGATCAGACCGAGATAGAGCGGTAGCTGGAGCCAGCGCGAGGCGAAGATCAGGGTAGACAGTGGACCGAGCTTGGGCGTTGCAACGAGTTCAGGGTTGGCCATGGAGTTTCCGTGTGAGAAAGGTGATTACTTGCCCGTCTGCCGGACGCGAACGCGCCCTGGGGCGAAGCCTGTCCGGAACGCCCCGGACAGGCTGCGCAAGGGTAGTGGCTAGCCCGACGTCTGCCAAGCGGCGACCGCGCGGCGGTCCTGCCCGCCTTCGCTAGGAAATGACGAAGCCCTCGTAGCCTTGCTCGGCGACCTCTGCGCACAGCTTGCGGTAAGTACCGAAACCCCCGATATAGGGCAGGAACACACGCGGCTTGCCCGGGATATTGGCGCCCATGTACCAGGAGTCGGTCTGCGTGAACAGCGTCGCGTCGGCAAGCTCTTTGACATGCGCGCCCCAGGAGTTCTCGGCAGCCGGCGTCGCTTCGATG
>CAZZPH010000179.1:0-5801 GCA_964655725.1 uncultured Hyphomicrobium sp. | reverse complement strand
CGGTTCTGCGCCCAGCAGGAGATGTCGTCGCACACCGCGACCGGCCGCTCCTTGCCGTAGGAAATGGTGCGCATGCGCGAGGCGGTGACACCGTTCTGCGCCAGATAGTTGCGCACCGATGTCGCGCGGCGCGCACCCAGCGCGATGTTGTATTCACGCGTGCCGCGCTCGTCGGCGTGCCCTTCGATCGTGATCGTGAATTGAGGATACTGCCGCAGCCACTGGGCCTGTTTCATCAAGGTAGCCTGCGCTTCGGGCGTCAGATCCGAACTGTCTGAGGAGAAGTAGACCAGATCGCCGACGTTGACGCTGAAATCGCGTTGCGTGCCGGGGGTCACCGGCCCCTTGCCGTCAGGACCCAGTTGGGCGCTTTCCGGCCCCTTTTCCTGGTTCGCGCAACCCGCGAGTGCCACGGCCACAAACCCGGCCAGCAGCGCGCGTGCGAAATTCGTGAGCATCGAGGGACGCCGGACGGGCCGGCGCGACGGCGCGGCGGGGCCAATCCGAACCCGATCGGCGACCAGGCCGTGGGCCAGATCCCGGGTCAGTGACCGCACCGGATGCGCGGATTGCAACATGATCTCGACCTCTTTCGTGCTGAATCAGCCAACTGCTGGACAGCCGCAACGGCACCCGCCGCCCCAACCCAGACACCGCAACGCTTCGAGGGTAGGCCGCGCAAAACAGACGGCCCGATCAACCCTTTCGCACGCAATTGTGGCCAGACATTGTGACCAGACGAGGGGAACGGCCCATTCGTTCTGCCGGCGATCTCTGACAAAGCCTGCGCTGCGCGATTCCGCGGGAGCAACCTTGAGCTGACAGCTAACCGATGAGCGGCGTTCATGTCTCTGTGACGTTATTGCGCCGGAGCGAATTCTGTGGATGCGCCGGGCGCAAATGACCAATCTGTCGCTCGGGTGGGGCGCCCATCGCCGGCGAATACCACGCGGTTGACGCGCTGGCAGAACACGTCGGCGGCACCCCTGCCTGATACCCACCCCGCCACCTTCCCCCACTCTTCGTGCTGATACGGGGAACGTCCACGGATCGTGGGGTCAGACCCCTCCTTTAGGTCCACGGGGTCAGCGTCCACGGGGTCAGACCCCTCCTGAGGGGTCTGACCCCACATACCCCACATACCTCATCCCTGTGATTCGCGGCCGTGCGGCCCAGCGCAACGGGAATCGCCGAACGCGCACCTCGATATTAGGCGCATTGCGCCGTCAGGCTGAGGTTCCGATTGCATATCGCATCAGTGCCGCACCCGTCACGATGCTCACGTCTCAGTTCGCCACGCAGACTGCGGAGCATAAAATGAGAAAGACCGAACCACCGCTGCAGAGCAGGGCGATCCGGTCTTGATCTCGCGATCTCCCGGCTGGAACCAGCCGGTTCAATCTCTCGGCAGATTAGCGAGCCACTTCAACAGCGGCCGGCAGCTCAGCGCCGAGCTTCATCGGAGCAGCTTCCTCACGGCGGCAAGCACCGAGAGCAACGGCAACGATCGCAGCGGTAAGAACGATAGCGCCCTTCATAGTCTTTCTCCTGTAGTGTCCCAGAACGGAATGACCCGGGATTTCGATTTAACGATTAACGAGCCACTTCCGTGGCGGCCGGAACCTCGGCACCGAGCTTCATCGGTGCCGCCTCTTCGCGACGGCAAGCTCCGAGTGCAACAGCAACGACGGCAGCCGAGAGAACGATCAGCCCCTTGATACCCTGCATGTGTTGTCTCCTGATGCTTGTTCGGCGACTAGCCATTCAATGGGGTACCGGCATGGCCTGATACGATCAAGTTCGGAGGCAGCCCATCAGCTGTTTTCCCCCCCGGTAGATGCGAAAATGCCACGCCGTGTTTCAGCTTCCTCAGACGGGCGCGCCATGCCGGATGACTGGCATCAACTCATTGAAATAATTTACTATTCCAATAAGCCTGAGGTGCGCTCGCGATCGCAGAGAGGATGCCTGGCAACGGTTAACATCGGCTTACCAGCTGTTTCAATTCAGGCGCGGCGACCACGCCGGATCCGAAGCAAACGACGGTGTTGGAACGACTCGCTCGTTGTAACCCGTAATATCGACCGAGTAGATTCGCGCTCCAGAGTTGGGTCCCTGCCCCTCCCGGAAGAACATCAGGACCCGGCCGTTGGGCGCCCAAGTCGGCCCTTCATTATGGAACCCCTCGGTCAAAATCCGCTCCCCCGAGCCGTCAGGCCGCATGACGCCGATCAGGAATCGCCCGGCGAGTTGCTTGGTAAACGCGATGTAGTCGCCCCTTGGGGACCACACGGGTGTCGAGTAGCGGCCCTCGCCGTAGCTGAGCCGCCGGACATCCGAACCGTCCGCGTTCACAAGATAAAGCTGCTGGGTGCCCTCCCGATCGCTCTCGAAGACGACCTGCCGGCCATCGGGAGCGTAGCTAGGTCCGGTGTCGATCGCATTGGTGCGCGTGACCTGCCGGGTCTGGCGGGTGCGCAAGTCGAGTTCATAGATCGAACTAGAGCCGTCAGACTGAAGGCTCATGATCACACGCTGACCGTCGGGAGAAAAGCGCGGTGCGAACGTCATGCCAGGAAAATCGCCGACGATCTCGCGCTCTCCGGACTCGAGGTTCATCAGGAACACCCTCGGCTGGTCGCGCGTGTAGGACATGAAGGTGATCTCGTTCCGGGTCGGACTGAACCGCGGCGTCAGAACGATTTCTGTTCCCTGAGACAGCAGACGGACATTGGCACCATCCTGGTCCATGATGGCCAGGCGTTTGACGCGCTTATCCTTGGGGCCCGTCTCGTCGACGAACACGACACGCGAATCGAAATAGCCCTGCTCACCCGTCAGACGTTCGTAGATCTGATCGGCGATGATGTGGCCCACGCGCCGCCAGTTCGCCTCTGCCGTCGAGAATCGCTGCCCCGCCAGTTGCTTGCCGGTCGTTACATCCCAGAGGCGGAATTCAGAGGATAGCCGGCCATCGGCTCCCCGCGTTACCCGTCCCACACTCAGTGCATCCGCACCGATCTGGCGCCAATCAACGAAGCGCGGTGCTGCGTTGATGTCACTGACGGCCTCAAGGAACGAGGCCCTGTCAAGCGGACGGAAGAGGCCAGAACTTTCTAAATTGTTCGCGATGACATTGGAAATCTCGGCGGCGAGTTGCGGATTGTCACCGGTGAACTCTGGAATGGCGATGGGAATGGGGTCGATGGAACCTTCGACCTGACGGCCGGTGAGCTGAGCCACGGCCGGCGCCAGCATCGCAAGCATGAGGCTTGCCGACACAGACAGCACAACGGCAGCGCGCGTGATCCCGCGACAGGCCCGCCGCGCAGACGCGAGGGCCTGAATTGCGCCCAGGCTCTTCAGATCGAAGCTCAATGTGCGTCTCATGGGGTTATGATGTTCCGTTTTCGCATCGTATTCGACGACGGCACCGATACACGTCGAATTGGGATCGGAATAGGGACAAACCGCGGCACGATGACGTGAGTGCGTGTCACAGCATCTGGCTGGGGTCGAACTCCCAAGTGATGTCCTTCCAGCCCGTGGCATAGAGATCCTGGGGCAGATCGTAGGGCTGGCATCCTCGTACCGCGCGAATGGCAGCCT
The DNA here is from genome assembly GCA_964655725.1 of uncultured Hyphomicrobium sp. GTDB lineage: Bacteria > Pseudomonadota > Alphaproteobacteria > Rhizobiales > Hyphomicrobiaceae > JAGVSR01. Next base: position 2,192 of record CAZZPH010000179.1, on the reverse strand, counting down.
CCGTCGCCAGCGCCGCAAGCGGCCCCTGAGCAGGACGCTCAACCGCGGGATCGCCGTCCAGCGTTCCATCGGGGCGCATGCGCCAGCGCAATGTGACGATCGGTGCCTCCACTCCGCCACCGGCACCCGGAAGCCGCCAGCATCGCGCGATCTGGCTGCGCAGTTTGCCGCGCAGAAGGTCTTGTTCACGCACGGAAAGGACGCTTGCGTTGCCGGTCGCCGTGCCAGCAGTTGGACCCGTATGGGTCGTGGGCTTGGTCGGTTCGGAGGCGGAGGCCGGTGCGCCGCGCTTAGTCGGATCCTTGTCCAACAAAGCCGCGAGTCGGTCGGAAACCGTCGCCTGCTTCTTCTTTTCTTCCTCTTCTTTCTTACGCTTTGCTTCGGCGGCCTTCTTTTTCTTGGCTTCCTCAGCCTTCTTCTTTTCCTCGGCCTTCTTTTTCTCCTCAGCCTTCTTCTGCTCCTCGGCCTTCTTCTTCTCCTCCTCCGCCTTTTTCAGCTCCTCGGGGGTGGGTCCCGGATCTGGTGGCGGAATGGCTTCTGCGATTTTCTGTGCGATCGGATCGGCGGGAGGAGGCGGCGTCGTCTCGGTTTGCTCAGGCGGTGGAGCAGGCTTGGGCTCGTCCTTGGCAGGCTGTGCCTCGGCCGGAGGCGTAGGGGCCAGAACGGGCTTGGGCTTGTCTGCTACCTGTACGGACGGCGTCACATCCGGCTTGTCACTCGCCTTGGCCTCGAGTTCCGTCGCTGTTTCACTGCCTTGCTTGAGAGCCAGAAACTCCGATGGCGTGATCATGGCGACCGCTATCGGCTCCGGCTCAGGCGCGCGAAGTTCCGGAGTGCGCTGGATCGTGAGGAAGGCCCACGCCAGAAGCGCACCATGCAGAGTAAAAGATGTGAGAAGCCCGGTGCGCATGCGCGCGATCAGCTCCCGTCCTCGACCTCGGTCACAAGCGACACCTTTTTGAAGCCGCCGGCGCTGATGCGGCCCATGACCCTCATAACTGTCCCGTAATCGATGCCTTTGTCGCCACGAACGTAGATCTGCTCCTCGACGCCGTTCTTGGCAATCGCCTTGAGTTTGTCGGAGATCTCATTCAACGCGACTTTGGTCTCTCCGATGAACGTCTCGCCGTTCCCAGCGACGGAGATGGTCAGCGGTTCTTTGCTGCTTTCCAGCTGCTTGCCCTGCGACTGCGGCAACTCGATGGGCACACCGACCGTAAGCATGGGGGCTGCCACCATGAAGATGATGAGCAGCACCAGCATCACGTCGACGAAGGGCGTGACGTTGATCTCGCTCATCGGGGCCTTGCGCGCACGCCGTCTGCGCCGCCCGCCACCTCCATGCTGCATCTTGATGCTGGCGCCCATCGCCTCAACTCCTGACGTCGATCTGGCGCGAAACGATCGCCGAGAACTCATCGGCGAACGCTTCCAGCCTCTGGCTGATCGCGGCACTGTCAGCAGAGAATTTATTGTAGAATACAACAGCGGGGATCGCCGCCAGAAGCCCCAACGCAGTTGCAAACAATGCTTCGGCGATGCCCGGAGCCACGACCGCGAGGCTGGTATTTTTCGACACCGCAATTGCCTGGAAGCTCACCATGATGCCCCACACGGTTCCGAACAACCCGACGAACGGGGCAGTCGAGCCGACGGTTGCCAGGAACAGAAGCCTGCGGTCGAGACGCTCCATCTCGCGACTGATGGTGACATCCATCACCTTCTCAACGCGCATCTGAATGCCGCCCAGCGCGCGGATGTTGCCCTCCACGGAGCGCTTCCATTCGCGCATCGCGGCCACGAACAACGCCGCCATCGCAATCGTCGGCGCACGCGCCAGACCCGCATATAACTCGTCGAGCGATTGGCCCGACCAGAATGTCTGCTCAAATCGGTCCGCCTCGATGCGCGCGCGGCGGAAGGCGATGAGCTTCTCCACAATGATCGCCCACGACCAGATTGACGCGACGAGCAGCCCCACCATGACGACCTGCACGACGGGAGACGCATGGAGGAACAATTCGTAGAACGACATGCCGGGTGCCGCAGCGGGCACAATTCCCGTCTGCGTGACATCCGTGGGTGTCTCGGCTGGATTCATGACTGCTACCGCTAATGGAAAACCAAGACAGACGAAGACGAACGCCGCTGCCACCCGGCGAGAGCCGGTGTCGCGTGCGCTTGGATACGTT
>CAZZPH010000178.1:0-5825 GCA_964655725.1 uncultured Hyphomicrobium sp. | reverse complement strand
ACAAGCGCGTATCGCGCCGCCTGATCGCACTTGCCAGTACCTGGAACGACTCGCGAACCGTTACGCTGCGATATCCACCACCGGTCCCGGTGCGGGGCTCGGTGCTGCGACGGATGTCCTATGAGGCAAAGCGCGCGTCAGGGTGGCTCAGGCGCGATCCTGCGTGGTCGATCAGATATCGTGCGACCTATCCGGACCTGGCCGCATTCTGCAGCATGCTGGCCAATGAGACGAGTGGGATAGTCAGCGGTCGCTACCACGCCGTCTGCTTGGCGATCCGCATGGGCCTGCCCTTCCTGGCAATCGAGGGGAACATCGGAAAAGTAGGCAGTTTGCTGAACGATGTCGGGCTACATCGACGCTTGGTCACATTGGAACTCCTTGAGGCATACGCGAAGGCGCCTGAAATCGAGTGCTGGTCTGCCGAGGAGGGCACGCGCATCGCGCAGTTCCTTCAAGGCGCGTGCCGGGATGCGGAGTACATGTTTGAAGAAATCGCCAGGGACGTGCGGCAGCCAACTTCGGAGTAGTGTGGAGCTTGATCATGGTGGGCCCGCCAGGACTCGAACCTGGAACCAGGCGGTTATGAGCCGCCAGCTCTAACCATTGAGCTACGGGCCCTCGGGCGCGACGGGCCGGCGCGGGCGAGACCGACTTCTACACCAGTTCCGGCAGCCTTCAAGCGCCCCGTCCTGGCGGCTTGCGTCATGATTTGGCCGTTAGGTTCGCGGAATCATGCCCCCGACGACAACCCGACCAAAGGCCACCTCATGACATTCCGGTCCCCGACGATGCTGTCCTGGCTCGCAAGCCTGCTCGCCACACTCGCCCTTATTTCCCCCGCCATCGCCGAGGACAAAGACATGAAGCGCACGATCACAGTCTCTGCAACCGGACTGGCTGAGGCCGTGCCCGACAGGGCGCGCATCCAAACCGGGGTCACGGCCGAAGCCGCCACGGCGCGCGAAGCCCTGGCGAAGAACACCGGGGTTATGACGAAGCTGATCGCCGGGTTGAAGGACAGCGGCGTCGAGGGGAAGGACATCCAGACGTCGAACTTCAATATCGAGCCACGCTACACCTATCCGAAAGACAACCAGCCTCCCGTGATCGATGGATACCGGGTCGTCAATCAGGTCGAGGTGACGGCGCGCGATCTGGACAAGCTGGGGGACATCCTTGACCGGCTTGTCAGCCTCGGCGCCAATCAGATGCATGGCCTTTCCTTCGAGGTGAGTGCGGCTGAAACGCTGCGCGATGCTGCGCGCAAGGCGGCTATCGCCAACGCGCGCCGGCGTGCGGAACTCTATGCGGAGGCCGCCGGAGCCAAAGTGGGTAAGGTCATCGCGATCTCAGAGGACACCGCCGGGGTTGTGCAACCCTTCGTGGGTGGCGCTCGCGCGGCGATGGCGGAAGCTGTTCCCATTGAACGCGGGACCGAGACGCTGGAAGCGCGCGTGACCGTCACCTGGGCGCTCGACTGAGCCGCTGCTCCAAACCGGGACGCAACCCAACAGGTTGTTTAACACGCTTCTTGCGGGGAAATTAGGAACCAATTGATCAGAATGCGCAGCAGTATCCAACAAACTGTCTGGCGCGATGATCATGATCCTCTCTCGCAGTATTCGATCGCGTGACCTCAGGCGTCCGAGAAACGCGTGGTCGTGCCGTTCCGGCAATGTCGCGATCCTGACTGCGCTCATGCTGATACCGATCGCGGGGGCCGGTGCGCTTGCGATCGACTACGGCCGCGCCTCATCCGTGCGCAGCAAGCTCCAACTCGCTGCTGATGCCGCAGTGTTGGCCGCAAAGGGCGATCCTGCCTCCAACCGGCAGCAATCCGAAGCGATCGCCCGGCGCTTCATGGCAGAGAATTCCGATGGCATTCTGGGCGCCGAAATCATCAGCGTAAATATTGCTGCGACCGGCGATCAGATCGATCTGGATGTGCGGGCGAAGTTGGGGACCTCGCTCGGTGCGCTGTTCGGCAAGGACTACATCGATGTCGGGGTCCGGTCGCGGGCCGTCGCTTCGACCGACGATCTGGAGCTGGCTCTCGTTCTCGACAATACCGGCTCGATGCGCGATCACATGGACGAGCTGCGCACCGGGGCCAACGATCTTGTGCGGACCCTCTTCGACAGTGCTGGCAGCAGAACGCAATTGAAAATAGCTGTCGTCCCCTACGTCGGGGCCGTCAATATCGGAAATGGTCCGTTGCAGATGACCTGGATGGATACAGCCGCGGATTCGCGCCTCCATGCAGAGGCCATCGAATGGCGCTACTTCGGCTACGAACTGGGCTGCACGTACGCGCCCGGCGGCGGTGGCTCTGACCCCGGTTCTGGTACGCATGGATTTCTGTGGGAGCTGATGCCGCGCTTTGCGGACGCGGCGGCATCCCTGATCGGGGTGAGCTCAGCGCAAGCTGCGACCGCAGGCGACGTTCCAGCCCCGTTTCAGTTTGCACCTGATTGCTGGCTTGCAACGCCAGCCAAGCTCAACCATTTCGATTTCTTTGCGCAAATTCCCAACACGGAGTGGAAGGGGTGCGTTGAAGCGCGGCCCGAACCGTTCGATGTGACCGACGATCCCCCAAATCCCGCCAATGCCGACACCTTGTTCGTGCCCTGGTTCTGGCCCGACGAGACGGACAATGCTGCGCTCGCCGCGATGGGTGACGCGATGCGCACGGTCAACGACTATCTGCCGGATCGGCTGGATCTTCGCGACGCTGTCGCGCCCGTATTCAATGATCCAAATCCCCATTGGGGCATGCACAATATTCTCAAGTATAACGGAACGCCCGCGATCATCAGTGAAACGGGTCCTGCGACGCAGGGACCAAACCGCGCGTGCCCGGATCCCATCCTGCCGTTGAGCGATGTCCGCGACGACATTCGCGCTTCGATCGATGGTCTGATGCACTGGGACGGATCAGGGACCAACATTGCGGAGGGCCTGGTGTGGGGCTGGCGCGTGCTCTCACCGAATGCCCCCTTTACGCAAGGCGCCCCCTATGGACGGGCCAACAAGGTCATCGTCCTCATGACCGATGGCGTCAACAACGTGAACCCTGTGCCTCTCTTCGGCCATCTGTCGGAGTACTCGGCGTATGGCTACCTGGAGCAGTGGTCCTCGAACCGCATAGCCGACAAGACCTACCAGGGCTTCAAGGACTATGCCGACGGCCGGCTCAGCGAGGTTTGTACCAATGCGAAGAACGCAGGCGTGCAGATCTATACCGTCGCATTCGGCATCACCGATGATGATACGCTCGCGTTGCTGAGGGACTGTGCAACCGCACCGCCCTACGCCTATACCGCCACCACATCAGGTGATCTGATCCAGGCCTTCCAGCAGGTCGCAACGAGCCTGTCGAAACTCAGGCTTGCGAAGTAAGGCTCACGTGAGCCGCACGCACTCGACATGCGCCTGCAGTGGCACAGCGCCAGGCTGAAGGCTCCAGTCGGAGAAATTGCGCATTTCACCTGTGGACCGCACGCGGCGGAGGCGATCCAGATCGATCGTCGCCGTCACCCATTGAGGTTCATTCAGCGTGCCCTCGGCAAGGATGCCGGTGTCGGACACGCCATGCTCGGAGGGCACATAGATGCCTGCACTGCCTTCGTTGGTATCGACGGCGGGCGACCAGGGGGCATCTCCGACGGTGGGGCTTTGGACCGTCGCGATCGTGTTTTCCAGCGCACGCGCCATCGATCCGGCCCGCACACGATGAAAGCCGGAGACCCTCTCTGTGCACGAAGGCACCAGCACCACCTCCGCGCCGGCCTCGGCGAGTGCACGGGCCAGCAGCGGAAATTCGCTGTCGTAGCAGATGAGGATTGCGATCTGTCCCAGTGCCGTGTCGAAAACGCGCAAGGGGCCACCGCCGGAGATGCCCCAGTCGCGCTCGAAGGGGGTCATGATGATTTTTTCCTGCTCGCCGACGAGGCCTGACGGGGTGACGAGTTGGGCGGCATTGACGAAGCGGCCATCGGATTTGAGGACCGGTCCTGAACCGGCGAGAATGTGGACGCCAAATTGCCGTGCAAGCTCCACGTGCAAGGCCACACGATCGGCGGCAAGCTCAGCCACCTTGTTCAACGTCCTGTGCAGATCGCCGTAGACGTCAGGTCCGAATGCGGCGGCCTGCTCGATGGCGGCATACTCGGGGAACACGAGCAATTGCGCTCCCGTTGCCGCGCCGGCCTCGACCCATTGCGAGGTCTTCTGCTCCCATTCGCCGATCGAAGTCGGCATGCCGATCGGATATTGAGCGCTGGCGACGGTGAGGTGTGTCAGAGGCATCGGGATCGTGTGCTCCTGGGATGCGGGTTCCGTGCCGGCACTGGCTGCGCGCCACGGACGCGGCCGGGTGCGCATGCTGTTCTAGAGCGTCTTCATCCAGAACTGCATCTGGTGTGTCGTCTCGCCCGGCTGGTCAATGTCCTTCCAGTCGTAGGTGGCGATGATGCCCGCGATGGGTTCATAGCCGCGCTTTCTCCAGAACGGATCGAGGGGCTGGTAGTCCGCAGGCTTCAGGGGATGATCGTCGGGCCTAACGACGCGGCAGAAGGTGGAATGCGTGAAGCCGCCGAGCTTCTTGGCCTGGGCCTCTCGTCCGTCGAAAAAGGCGTGCCCGAGCCCATGCCCGCGGTGAGATTTCAAAAGCACGCTCTCGCCGCAGTAGAAGATTTTTGAGATGTCGAACCCGGCTTTGCGGAACGGTTCGCCGAACTCGTCGGCGTGCTCGATCATCGGTGCGCCAGTCGAAGCGCCGACCATCTCAGCTCCGTCGTAAGCGGCGATGACGACGGCGCCCGGGGCGGAGGCGAAGGTCTGGAGGTACGTTTCCTCGTACTCCAGCGTGCCATCATAGAGATAGGGCCAGTCGCGAAACACGATCATGCGCAGGCGCGCCAGATCGGGCAGCACGGCCGTGATCTGTGCGCCCGTCAGGGATTTGACCTCGAGCTTCTTTTTCTCCATCGGCCGATGTTCTCCACCTGATCGAGCCGCACCCTTTTGATCAGCCCGCGACCTGGGCGATCCAGTCGGTCAGATTGTAGTAGGTGGTGACGCGCGCAATCTTGCCGTCGCGAATGGCGAAAAAGGTGCCGGCCGGCAGCACATACGTCTGTCCCGCGGCAGCCGGCAGGCCTTCCTCGGAATTCTTGTAGACGCCGTGCACGTTGAACTCGGCGGCGGCGCGTGTTGCGTCCTTGGAGACGAGAACGGTGATGTCGCGCAGCTCTTCCTGATAGTTGTGCGCCATCCGCGCATTGAAGGCACGGAATTTGTCCTTGCCGGTGCGCCGCTCGCCCTGGTTGACGTCGTGGATGACATCCTCGGTGAGCATCGAGAGCATGGCGTCGTTGTCGCCGCGGTTGAAGGCGTCGTAGTAGGCGCGGATGAGGGCGGCGGTGGCGGCGCGGGCCTGGCTCTCAGGCGTGGTGTCGGTCATGGCTCTCTCCGTGATTGCGGGTTTCACACCCGAGGTTCAGGCCCGAATACTGGGCTTCGACCAAAGGCGCAAGGCTCGGCGCGACCCCTCGGAGAAAGGGTCGCGGCGGAAACTGCGACGCGCAAGGCCAACCCACCGCTCCGCGCGTCTCAAGTCTTCGCCATCGCCGCCTTCAGGTTCTCGTCGACCTTGTCGAGGAAGCCGGTTGTGGACAGCCATTTCTGATCCGGGCCGACCAGCAGGGCCAGATCCTTGGTCATGTGGCCGGCTTCGACGGTATCGACGCACACCTTCTCCAGCATCGCGGCGAAGCGGGTGAGATCCTCGTTGCCGTCGAGCTTGGCGCGGTGGGCCAGTC
>CAZZPH010000177.1:0-5878 GCA_964655725.1 uncultured Hyphomicrobium sp. | reverse complement strand
ACTCCTTGAAGGTCACGGAGATACCGCCCTGCGTGTCCACCACCGGGATCGGGAACTCACCACCTGCGAGGAACTTCGCTGATTCACCCGAAATTGCGGTCAGGTTGGGTTCGGCCAGCGTGCGCACGAGACCGGCGCGCTCGAGAGCTCGGATCGCGTGAGTTACGCCCGCGCTACCACCATTCCAGCCACCTGAGAGGCCGGAATTGCCAAACGAATTACCCGTTGGTCCCTGATTATAGTTGCACATTGCGCCGACAGGGCAGGCAATGGCGGGATCGCTGGGATCACCGCTGGTCGAGATGCCGGGGATCGGCAGGCGACCCAGACCTGCGGCGGCTGTCAGCGGCAGCGCATTCTCGGTCAGGAGCGTGGTGGCGAAGTTGCCCGCATTGATCGAAGCACCCAGGTTGACGCCCATCTGCTTCAGGAGTTCGCGCTGGACCTCCGCGACGGTCACCTTGAGCATCACCTGTTCCTCGCCCTCGACGGTGAGGAGGTTGATCACAAGTTCGGTCAGGTCCTTCTTGGTTTCCTTGACGGCAACGCCTGCCGCTTCGCCGATCACTTTTGATTCGAACTCGACCTGGACGAATTGCTTCGCCAGTGACGATGCGCGGTTGGCATCTGAGGGCGAGCGAACGGTTCCCGTCAGGATCGCAGTCCCGTTCAGCATCTCGACCCGGATGTTGGATCCGGGAATGAGGCGGGTGAGGAGTGATTCCAATCCGGCCGTCTCACGCTCGACGAACACTTCGAGTGTTGCGAACTGGTCGCCGTTCTCGTCGAACAGGAAGGCATTCGATTCGCCAAATCGGCGCGCGAGAAGGAAGATGCGGTTTGAGCTCTGCACCACGGCATCGACCGCCTGCGGGTTCGAGACCATGATGTCGCGAACAGGGCGTGGCAGCTCCACCATGACTGATTTGCCAAGACCGATATGGACGTTTCGCGTCTTGCCTGCATCGGCCTCCGTCAGCCGGATCACCGATTGATGCTGGCCGCTTCGATCGATTGCCTTGGCACCGGCCAGACCGCCCGGGCGGAGTTCGCCGGCAGTGGCCGAGTGAAGCGGGATTGCAGCGAATACGACCGCCATCAGTGCGGCGAAACGTCGTTTCACGATATAGGACATGGGCGTCTGCCTTCCGACGGGCTGCTGAGAGCGCTGGCTATTCGTTACTGAAGGATCAGTTCGAGCTGTAAGAGCGCGACCTGATGCCATAACGCATTACCCGGATGGCATTTCCGTTCTTGGCACTTGAGAGTTCTTCCATCTGCTGCGGGCCGCCCCCGTTCGGGTCGAGATCCGCGAGCGATCGGAGAGAGAGTGAGATGTCGCCAAGCGAGTTTGCGAGGGCGAGCATTTCGGTCTGGCGTGGCGTCAACTCGAGTGTGGCTGTGTTGGCCGCACCTTCAGCCGCCTTCTTGCCTTCCTTCGTCTCGAGCTGCTGACCGATGGCAAGCACGCGGACGTTCCGGAACAAGGTGTCGCTGACGAACTCGTCCTGACCGGATTTGGTGCGAAGGCGGCGAATAAGAATGACGTCGACATGATCGTTAGGAAGAATGAGGCGCCCGACGGCGGTTTCTTCCTTGATCCTCGTCGATATGGCGCGCATGCCTGGCGGCAGGATCGCAGCCAGAACACCGCCTTGACCTGCCTTGACGAGCTTGCCCGGGGTGATCGGTTCGCCCGCCATGATGGGTGCGCGGGCAATAGCGCCCGACAGGTTCTTCATGGCGTTGGCGCCGCTCGCCTTGGTGATGAAACCCTGCGAGGCGTCCTTCGGCCAAGTCTGCCAGCGGAAGAGCCCTTCGTTTGTGACTTGGCCGAGGCCAATGTCCGCCCGTGCAACCAGGACTTCGGTCGAGTTCACCTGGACTTCGACCTTCTTCTCCACTTGCGGCTTGTTCAGCATTCCCTTGACCATCACAAAGGCCAAGAGCGCCGAGACACCCGCGATGGAAATGCCGATGACTTGTGCTTTCTTCATAGCGCCAACCACGTCCCCTGGAACCTGCAGCGCCTGCTGCGGTTTCGGGACGTAGTCTGCTCGACATTCGTCAATGCGAGGTTAACCGACGTAGTAAATCGAGGCGCCTGCTCCGCGATGGGACCGTCAAAAACCCCGAAGCACCAATGAAATCGCGGGTGGCAGGACGGGGACCCTACGCAATCAGCCCCAGGAAGATTGGCGTTTTGGGATAGACGAGGAGGGCGCCGCCGGCGATTGCCACGCCGTATGGGATGCCTGATTCGGCGGCGTGCAGACGCTGGACCCAGGGTTGAGCGATCAACGCCGTGGTCGCCAGTCTGCGAAAGACGAGGATCGTGAGCGCCAGTGCGCCGCCGATGACTGCGGTGTAGGCGAGGAACGGGATCAGATGATCAAAGCCCATCCAGAGGGCGCCAGCCGCGAGGAGCTTTGCATCTCCCCCGCCCACCAGCCGCATCGCAAACATCGCGATGCAGACGGCAAGGACGCTCGCGCCTGCCGCAAGGTGCATCAGCGTGCCGTGCATGCCAAGACCGGCAAGAGGAGCGGCGACGCAGAAGCCCGCGATCAATGCCAGCGACACCCGGTTCGGGATTGTATAAGTCAGAACATCGGATGCGGCGGCAAACGCCATGGCAGCCGGAAACAACAGCAGAACCGGATAATCCAGCACGTCGACACACTCCACGCAGCACTCTGGTTCACAGAAGATGCCGGGTTCTAGTTAACGCGTGATTAATCAGATCAACGGCCGTCAAATCATGCCTTCGAGTTCGCCCACCAGCATGACGAAGAAGTCATTGAGACTTCCGCCAAGTGCCGTCAGCGCCGTGATGAGGAATAGCCCCACCAGAGCGGCGATCAGGCTGTACTCGATTGCTGTTGCCCCGGTTTCGTCTTGGATGAAATTCTTAATGATTGGAGCCATTTTGCAATCCCAACTATTTCTATGGCTGTGAAGGTCCCGACGCATGCACGGCATTGTGGCCTGTGCTCTGGGTCCGACCTTAGCGGGCGCGCGGTTAACAGTTGCTGGAACCAAGCGCGCTGAATTGGCGATCATTGAGGACTTCTCCCCGATTGGGGAACACCGGGTTAATGCGAACGACTAGCCACAGGGGCTCCCCGATGCGCGCTCGTGTGGCAGCCATTAATAGAAGTGCTTCGACAGCTTGAGGCGCTGGGCCTGATAATTCGAGCTGATGCCTTGGCCGTAAAGAGTTTCGGGCACTTCGACCATGCGTTCGTAGACGAGCCGGCCGATGATCTGGCCATCTTCCAGGATGAAGGGCACCTTGTGCGAGCGCACCTCAAGCACGACGCGCGAGCCATGGCCGCCGGCTGCGGCGTGCCCGAAGCCGGGATCCATGAACCCTGCATAGTGAACCCGGAATTCACCCACCAGGGGATTGAAGGGCATCATTTCGGCAGCATGGGTGGGAGGGATATGGACGGCTTCCTTGGAGGCAAGAATGTAGAACTGATCCGGATCGAGGATCAGGCGGGCGGGGCCGCTGCGGTTGATGGGCTCCCAATAGTCCTCGATCGGGCAACTGGCAGACGCATCCACATCGACCACGCCCGTATGGCGCTTGGCGCGATAGCCGATCGGTCCCTCGCCCGAACCGGCGAGATCGACGCTGAGGGCGATGCCGTCGCATATGTCGGCGCTGGAGCCCGAGACGAGGGTGCTGGAGTCCTGCAGGCGGGCCAGCGTGGCGTCGTCCTCTCGTGGGTTTCCGACCCGAAAGCGGATCTGGGAGAGTTTGGAGCCTGTACGCACGAGGATGGGAAAGGTTTGCGGACAGATCTCGGCGTACAGCGGGCCACGATAGCCGTGGGGGATTTGGTCGAAAGCGCCGACGCCGTCGGCGATCACCCGCGTGAAGACGTCCAGACGGCCGGTCGAACTCTTCGGATTGGTCGCGGCCGCGATCGACGATGGCAATGCCAGTCGCTCCTGAAGCGGTACGATGTAGACACACCCGGTTTCCAGAACCGCGCCATCTGAAAGATCGATGGCATGGAGCTTCAGAAGATCGAGTTTGTCCTCCACCTTTGCGCCAGGCCCTGGCAGGAAGCTCGCGCGGACCCGGTAAGCGCGCTCGGCCAATCGGAGGTCGATGCTTGCCGGTTGAAGCTGATTGGGGTCGAGGGGCCTGGCCGTCGCCAGCGCTCCCGACGAGATGAGTGCACGGATCGCCTGGGCCGGCAGGATTCCATCGGTTACGGCGACACCGCGGGGACCATCATCCTCGTCAGCCGGGGTGTGCTCCTTTTTCTGGGACGTCCGTGGGGTCTTGACCATCTGTTCCTCGCTTTTCTGGCCTTAACCCATGGTGTGCTTGACGCCAAGGGGAGCGGGGGTCTATTCCCCGCCCGATCGGCGTGGCGATTTGGCCGCCCCGGCTTGCTGCCTCGCCAATCAACTCGCTAAAGTGGCCGCTCTCACCCGGCAATTCCGGTGCTAAGGATCTCCGTTCGGGCAATTGCGCCGCGTGGACCGGGTGTTTTTGCTGCACGGGGTATGTCCGGGCTGTCCTGGGAGCCCCGAGCCGGCTATGGAGCGCACACGTCATGACCGCTGAGAACGAAGACACCGCCATCGCTTCGGCTTGGGCACCAGAAACGCAGCTTGTCCATGGAGGTGTGCTGCGGTCACAGTTCGGCGAGACCAGTGAGGCGCTCTTCCTCACGCAGGGGTTCGTCTATCAGAGCGCCGAGCAGGCGGAAGCCCGCTTCAAGAACGAGGACCCGGGCTACCAGTATTCCCGGTTCGGCAATCCGACGGTTTCGATGCTGGAAGAGCGTCTGCGGTTGCTCGAAGGCGCTGCGGTCTGCCGGGCAACGGCAACCGGGATGGCTGCCGTCACGGCCGGCCTCATGTCCTATCTGAAGGCCGGCGATCATGTCGTCGCCGCGCGCGCCATGTTTGGTTCGTGCCGCTACATCGTTGAGACGCTCTGCCCGAGGTTCGGGATTGCCTCCACGTTGGTCGACGGGTCGGATCTGGATGCGTGGCGGGCCGCCGTGCGACCCAACACGCGTGTGTTCTTTTTCGAGACGCCGGCCAATCCCTTGCTGGACCTCGTGGACATCCGTGCGGTGTCCGGCATTGCCCATGCGTGCGGTGCACTTGTTATGGTGGATAATGTCTTCGCAACACCCATGCTCCAGAGACCGCTGACGCTGGGGGCCGATGTCGTCATTTATTCCGCGACAAAGCATATTGATGGGCAAGGCCGTTGCCTGGGTGGCGCAGTTCTGTGCTCGGAAAAGTTCCTGACGGATCACCTTCAGGACTTTATTCGTCAGACCGGGCCATCCATGAGCCCGTTCAACGCCTGGGTCATGCTGAAGGGCCTGGAGACGATGCCAATCCGGATTGCCGCCCAATGTGCGACCGCGCGGACCGTTGCTGACCATCTGGCGGGCGGCCATGGTGTATCGCGCGTGATCTACTGCGGGCGTTCCGACCACCCCCAAGCCGCGCTTGCGCGCCAGCAGATGACGGGCGGGGGGCAGATGATCGCATTCGAGCTCGAAGGTGGGAAGGACGCGGCCTTCCGTTTCCAGAACGCGCTGCGATTAATCCGCATCTCCAACAATCTGGGCGACGCAAAGAGCCTGATCACGCATCCAGCGACAACCACCCACCAGCGGATCGGACCGGCTGCCAGAGCCGAACTCGGCATCAGCGATGGATTTTTGAGGTTGTCGATCGGGCTGGAGGCGGCCCGCGATCTTCTCGATGATATCGATCGGGCGCTTGCCGCCGCCGCAAAGGCGTGATCTGCCATCCCCAAGAGCAGGTTGACCGGCTGAGGCGGCCGCATAAACTCGACCGGACGCCATGACAGGGGCAGCGAAACACCGTG
>CAZZPH010000176.1:0-5890 GCA_964655725.1 uncultured Hyphomicrobium sp. | reverse complement strand
AGCCGAACGGCGGCGTCATGTAGGCGATCTGGCAGGTGATGGTGTAGAGCACGCCATACCAGATCAGATTGAAGTCGAGGCTCGCGGCCAGAGGGATATAGAGCGGGGCGACGATGACGAGCATGGCCGTGTCGTCGAGGAACATGCCGAGCAGGATGAAGGAGAGCTGCATCAGGATCAGCACCTGCCACGGGGTGAGGCCCAGATCCTTCAGGAACAGACCCTCGATCGATTTGACCGCGCCGAGCCCGTCGAAGACGGCGCCGAAGCACAGGGCGGCGAGGATGATCCACATGAACATGCAGCTGATGTTCAAGGTCTTGCGAAGAGTCTCATGGAAGACGGCGAATGTCAGGCGTCGTTTTGCGAGGGCTGCGAACGTCGCGGCCGTCGCTCCAAAGGCCGAGCTCTCGACGAGGCTCGTGATCCCCATCAGGAACAGCCCCGTCATGGCGAAGAAGATGGCCAGCGGAATAATGCCGGCTCTGAGATGGGCGAGCTTCTCGCTCATCGGCAGGTTGCGCTCTTCCAAGGCAATGGGCGGTCCGAGCGCGGGGTTGAGGCGGCAGCGCACGACGATGTAGAGGATAAACAGTGACGCCATCAGCAGCCCGGGGAACACACCGGCAAGCCACAAATCACCGATCGGCTGTCGCGCGATCATCCCGTAGAGTACGAGCACCACGCTCGGCGGCACCAGAATGCCGAGCGTGCTGCCGGCCTGGATGACGCCCGTCACCATCAGCTTGTCATAGCCGCGCCGCAACAGTTCCGGCAGCGCGATCGTTGCGCCGATGGCGAGACCGGCGACGCTCAGTCCGTTCATAGCGGAGATGACGACCATGAGCAGGATGGTGCCGATCGCAAGCCAACCTGGCAGTGAGCCCATCCAGACGTGGAACATCTTGTAGAGATCTTCGGCGATGCCCGACTCCGAGAGCATGTAACCCATGTAGATGAACAGGGGCAGCGTCAGAAGTGGATACCACTTCATCAGCTTCATGCCGGCGCTGAAGGCCATTTCCGTGCCGCCGTCGCCCCACAGCAGGAGTGCGGCTGCTGCCGCCACGAAGCCGATGACGCCGAAGACGCGCTGCCCGGTGATGAGCAGCATCATCATGGTAGAGAACATCAGGAGCGCGATCAGATCGTAGCTCATTCGATCGGGGCTCCGCGGGCTTCGGCCACGTTACGCATAAAGGTTGCGATGGCCTGGAGCAGCATCAAAGTGATGCCGATGACCATGATGATCTTGATGGGGGCCATGTAAGGAGCCCATGAGGAGTAGCTGCGTTCGCTGTATTCGAGCGCATACATCGTGCTCGAAATGCCGCCCCATAGCAGCAAGACGAGATAGAACAGCAAAAACAGGATGGTGATGCTGTCGACGATGGCGCGCGTCTTCAAGGACCAGCGTCCCCAGGCGACATCCATGCGCACATGCGCGCCTTGCTGGAGGGAATAGGCGCCTCCCAGCATGTAGTAGGCGACCATGACGAACTGCGCCATCTCCAGGGTCCAGGACGCAGGGATCGAGAAGGCCTTGGTGTAGGAGGAGTAGAGCAGGATCGCGAGCATCACCACCACGAGATACATCGCAATGAGGCCGACGCCTCTGGCGATACGCTCCACGGTGTGTACGTAGCCCGTGACCAGTCCACGCATCACGGAACTCCCGCATGCCAGAACAGGACCGGTGTTCTAAAGATGGCGGCTGTCGCACGTCCTGTAAGTCGTCGCCCGCAATCGCCCATACCGTTCCCCTCGCGCTCGCGCGGTGAGCCTACGGTGAGACTTGTGCGGCTGGCAACTCATATTCCTCTGGGAGAAGACGCCGGACGCTCTCATGTTCGTTTGCGCTGCAGCATGATCTGTGGCCTCCCCAGCATGGATTGGCAGATGCGCAGCTGTGTTGTGTTGGCGGCGGAGGCTAGCGCTGTGCGCCCTCGTCACGTCTTCGGTGCAACTGGCTCCAGGAACAGTTCGCTGGTGTAGTAGCGTTCCGCGCAGCTGGGCGAGAACGTCACGACGGTCTTGCCCGACATGTTCTCGCGCGTGGCAACTGTGATGGCGGCGGCAAGATTGGCGCCGGTCGAAATGCCGCCAGGGATGCCTTCAGTCTTGGACAGGAGGCGCGACATCTCGAAGGCCTGTTCGTTGGAGACGGTGATGATTTCGTCGATCAGGCTGGTGTCGAGGACGCCTGGAACGAAGCCCGCTCCGATGCCCTGGATTTTGTGGGGGCCTCTGTTGCCTCCCGAGAGCACAGGGCTGCCCGTCGGCTCGACGGCATAAATCTTGAGACCCGGCCTGCGCGACTTCAGGACTGTTCCGCATCCCGTCAGAGTGCCGCCCGTGCCGACGCCAACGACGAGGGCATCGATGTTGCCGCCAGTGTCGTTCCAGATTTCTTCGGCAGTTGTTCGCGCGTGTACGGCTGGGTTCGCGGGGTTCTCAAACTGGCTGGGTTGCACAGCGCCCGGCGTGGCGGCCAGGATCTCGTTGGCGCGGGCGATTGCACCGGGCATTCCACCGGCTGCCGGCGTCAACTCGAGCTCGGCGCCCAGATGGGCGAGGATTTTGCGCCGTTCGATCGACATCGACTCGGGCATCACCAGAATGAGCTTGTAGCCGCGGGCAGCAGCGACGAAGGCAAGGCCGATACCGGTGTTGCCCGACGTCGGCTCGACCAGGAGGCTGCGGCCGGGTTCGATCTTGCCCTCAGCCTCCAGCACATCGATCATCGACACGCCGATGCGGTCCTTCACGCTCGAAAGCGGATTGAAGAACTCCAGCTTCATGAGGATCTCGGCGCGCGCGCCGGCCTGCTTGCCGATCTTGGAGAGGCGCACGAGCGGGGTGTGGCCGATCGTTTCGGTGATGTCTTCGTAGACGCGGCCGCGCCCCCAGGTCTTGGTGGCGTTCAAGGTCTTGATCTCGGGGAAATCGGTCATGGCTCGCGTACTGCCTTCTTGATGTCGACGAAACTTCAGGTCTCAGTTGGGAATGAAATACCCTCCCCTGCCGTGAGGGGCAATCGAGAACGTCCGCGATGGCAGGCACATTGCGGTCAATACGCTGGCCTCAGCTGCCGGCACGGTTTGTTCCCCCGGTAGAGCCAAAGCCCCCCGTTCCGCGTGCGCTGTCTGAAAGCTCGCATGCCACCTCGAGGGCGACGCGCTCGAAGCTGGCGACGACGAGTTGGGCGATTCGATCCGCGCGTTGAATGGTAAACGGTTCGCGGCCGAGATTGATGAGCAGGACTTGAATTTCACCCCGGTAGTCACTGTCGATGGTGCCGGGGCTGTTGAGCACCGTGACACCGTGACGGGCGGCGAGACCCGATCGAGGCCGTATCTGCCCCTCCGTACCTTTCGGCAATTCGAGTACCAGACCTGTTGGGACCAGCATGCGGTCTCCCGGCGCGATTGTAATGGCGCTGCCTTCGGGAATGGCGGCCAGAAGATCCAGCCCGGCGGCCCCCGATGTCTGATAGTCCGGTAGTTTAAGACCCTCCCCATGCGGCAGGCGCCGTGCGCGGACGGTTCGAGGTTCATTGTCACCGTCGGTCATCCGTGCCTCGTGTCGTGTGCGGGGGCTCTTGCGCGCGGGTGATGGCGTGGGCGGCTTTCTCCATGAGTTGGGTGGCCACCGCGCTTTTGGACATGGCAGGCCAGCTTTCTACCCCGGCCGGCGTCAAGAGGTGGACGGTATTGCCGTCGCCGCCGAATGTGCCCGTGTCCTCCGATACATCGTTTGCAACGATCCAGTCGGCGCCTTTTGATGCGAGCTTGCGCGCCCCGTTTTGGAGCACGTCCTGCGTCTCAGCGGCAAAGCCGATCACGAGGGCTGGCCGGTCGCTTTTCAGTGACGAGATCGATTTCAAGATATCGGGGTTCTCCATCAGGGTCAGGGTCGGCGCTGTTCGGGTTGGGAGCTTTTTGAGCTTCTGGCGCGATGTGGAGGCGACCCGCCAGTCCGCAACGGCGGCTGCAAATACTGCTATATCGGCGGGAAGCGCGCCCCTGACGGCGGCGAGCATGTCTTCGGCGCTTTCGACACGGTGGACCTCGACGCCGTCAGGTGGGGGAATTGCAACGGGCCCCGATACCAATGTCACGCGCGCTCCCAGGGCTTTTGCTGCCGCGGCGATGGCGTGGCCTTGCTTGCCCGACGACCGGTTGGCGATGAAGCGAACGGGATCGATGGCCTCATGCGTGGGACCGCTCGTCACCAAAACGTGGCGACCCGCCAGCGCCAGGGCGTTGTGCCGCTGACCCTGTGGTCCTGCAGTGAGACGGTCAATCTCGGCGGCGATCTCGTGAGGTTCCGCCATGCGGCCGATGCCCGCCTCGCCGCGCTCTGCCATCTCACCGGCATTTGGTCCGATCACATGAACGCCGTCGTCCAGAAGCCGCGCCATGTTGCGCTGCGTCGCAGGATGAAGCCACATGCGCGGGTTCATGGCCGGGGCGACAAGAACAGGTTTGTCCGATGCGAGCAGAACAGCACTCGCCAGATCATCCGCAAGGCCATTGGCCATTTTTGCGAGGAGATCGGCGGTCGCGGGCGCGACGACGATCAGGTCCGCTTCGCGCGACAGTCGAATGTGTCCGATCTCGCGTTCGTCATCCAGATCGAACAGATCGGTGAAAACGCGATCGTTCGACAGTGCCCCCACCGATAACGGCGTCACGAAGGACTGGGCGGCGCGCGTCATGACCGTGTGGACGCCATAACCACGCTCCCGCAGGCGCCGGATCAGGTCCAGGCACTTGTAGGCCGCAATCCCGCCGCCAATGATGAGCACGATACGTCTGGTCACGGTGCGTCCGCTGTGGAGTGGATGAGGTTCTGAAATTCCAAAATGGGGTGTACCACGCCCATGCCGGTGATGCGTTAACCCGATCTCACCGGGGCAGCCCATGCGGGTGCTTTTTTGTGGTGAAAAGATCGGGTTAAAAGCGCGTCGAATCGCGGGGTTGGTCCAACGCGGCCCATCCGGTAGAGAGCGCCCGATGTGGATGGGGCTTCGGGCCATGGCGCAACGGCGCCGGTCCGGGGAACCGACTTAACGGTTAGATCGGAGAATTGGGAATGTCTTGGAATATCGATGGATTGCGCAGCTTGCGGGCGTTGGTGGCGTTGGCGTCGGGAGCGATGGTGATCGTGGCCGGTGCTTCTGCCGCCGGGGCGCATGAGTACGAGGCCAAAGGAGTGACCGTTGCGCATCCCTGGGCCCGGGCGACGCCGGAGGGGGCCAAGGTCGGCGCGGCCTTCATGGAGATCAAGGCTGCCGGAGATGCTGCCGATGTTCTGCTCTCGGCGGCCTCTCCCATCGCAGGCCGCGTGGAGATCCACACCCACATCCACGAGGACGGGGTGATGAAGATGCGCCGCATAGACAACCTGCCAATCGGGGCGGGTCAATCCGTGGTACTGAAGCCGTCTGGCGACCACATCATGCTAATGGACCTCACGGGCCCATTGAAAGAGGGTGAGCTGGTGCCCCTCACACTCGTTTTCGAAAAGGCGGGCAGTGTCGAGGTCGAGGCCACGATCGAACCGGTCGGCGCGAAGGGGCCTCATGGACTGGACCATCAGCCGGGCACAGATGATGCGGCCGGCGGTTCGGGCGATCACGGTGGGCATGGGCACTGAACTATGGAGCGTATGCGCCGTATTCAGCAACGTTAACCGTAGAATGGTGATGTGGAGTGCTCCCGCCGGCAGCAGCCATTGATGTGACTGCGTGGAGTATCACGGACATGTCATCCGATCGCTTGACATGCGCGCCCGGCTGCCACATGTTCACGGCGCTTCGGGGAGGGACGACCCGAACTCCAAGATAAAATGGTCCAAGTCTGGGGAGACGGATCGGGGCAGGGCT
>CAZZPH010000175.1:603-5909 GCA_964655725.1 uncultured Hyphomicrobium sp. | reverse complement strand
GCGATTACTCGAAATCATGAAGGGCGACAGGAAGGCGATCTTCACCGCTGCCGCCGCCGCGAACCGCGCCGTCGAATGGCTGCACGGCAAGCAGCCAAAGCAAGACTGACACACCTCATTCATCGCACGCGAGCCCCGGCACCCACCGGGGCTTTTTCTTTTTCATACGCTCATCACGGAGATCATCGATGACCACCGGATCGAAGTCCAAGACGGCCGCCCGCAAATCCGCTGCGAAGCCCAAGGCACCCAAGCCAGCCCACAAGAAGACCGCGACCGTCAAGCTCGTCTGGCGCGACGTGACCTGCCGCGTCAAACACACGCCCAACTACCTCTCGAAGGGCTGGAGCCACATCGAGATCATCGTCGTCTCGCCCAAGAATGCGCCGCTGCCTATCACCGAGACCGGCTACCGTTCGCACTTCCTCGACGAGGATCTGTTGAAGAGTGCAGGTGGCCCGGTCACCTTCTTCCTCGACTGGATCGAGCGCGAAGCGGCGACCAAGGCGTGGGCGAAGGCCGAGTTCAAGTGGCGGCAGGGCGACCTGTTCCAAACTGTCTCGCAACGACGCCGGTAAGGGAGGAGAGCGTTTCCGTTCTCAGGCGATCGTGCTACTCAGGATGATCGAGAAAACGCTACGAATCTCAAGTCGTAGCGTACTGTATCGCGTCTGCCGTATGAGCAGCGTGTGATCGCACCTGCGGGTGTGAGACAGCTTTTGCGCCATCTCCCAGCGATCCCCCAACTATAATCTTGCGCCTGATTTCAGGAGCCAATAACTCGGGGTGTTGGGCTTGCGTGGTGGGTTTGACGGGCCAGAGGCTGTTGCAGCTTTTGTCGACTTCGGCTTCGGTCTTTTCTCGGCCATCTGCTGATCGTGTCCCCCATGGCGGGCCTGATGAGCGTAGCGGGCATCCCGCAGCAGGCCTATATCATAGGGCGGGTACGAGGGTCATGTCTCAGCATTTGCCCGGGCCCACTATTCGACCATGAGCATCCACGATACCCCGAATTTGTCACTGACCGACCCGAAGCGCCGGGCGAAGAACGTCTCACTCATCGGCATCTGGACCGTCCCGTCCGCGGCCAGTGCATCGAACAGGCGCTCTGCCTGCTCGTTATCCGGCAACGATAGAGAAATCGACATACATTGAAAGTCGAGCGGTCCGCTCTTCCAGCCGTCCGACATCATGATGTCAGCGCCCATAATGCGCAGCGTGGCATGCATGATGCGCTCGTCCAGCTCCGGTGGTGGGCCGGCGTCAGCAGCTTTATCCGGATTGTCCTTGAAGCGCAGCATCATCACGATTTCGGCGCCGAGCTTGTCTCTATAGTAGGTGATCGCCTCCTCGCAGCGGCCGCGAAAGAACAGATAAGGTTGCAGCGTCGCCGCACGCTGTTGCGGAATTTCGAGCACCGGTGTGAAGCCGCCGAAGATCATGCGCTTGCCGTCGAATGGCATCGGGTTCTTTTCTGGATGCATGCGGGGATCTGCCTTCTCTGGATCTTGCATCCATTCGGCCATCTCCGCATGCACCGCATCGCGCGTTGCCTTGTCAGGCCATTCGATCCACGAAAAGACGACTGTCTCGTCGTCCTTGGCCTGCACGGCCCTGCGGTAGTCGGTGAGCTTGCCGTCAGGCACGTCGTCCCCCCAGCACTCGATGACGCGCAGTGCGCCCCGTTCCAGAAACAGACTGTCGGCGGACGTCGCGTGGTCGATGAACTCTTGTTTGTTGGCGGTCGGAACCGCGATCACGAAGCCGTCGATGTAGGTCATGTGCCTTCATCCCTGTATTGGGTCAGCCTGTGCTAACCGGGTCCTCAGACTGAATTTCTTACTCTTTCGACGTGACAGTTAGTGCAGGCGATCCCGCAACCGCAGTGTTGCTACGTCGCCGGGCGAGGTCTTGCGCAACACGATGCGGGCGGTCAACGCGCTGAGTACGCTCACGCAAACCTCACGGCATAGACCGGTGGCAGGGTGTGGCTCACCATCGCCCAGCTGTCACCCTGATCCTCGCTGACCCACAGGCCACCGGTGGTGGAACCGAATGCGAGGCGATTGCCGGTCGGGTCGATGTCGAGGGCATGACGGTAGACGACGTCATAGGCGTGCTCCTGCGGCAGGCCATTCGACAAAATTTCAAATGATTGTCCACCATCGCGGGTGCGTGTCAGCACCAGACGTCCACCAACGGGAATGCGCTTCTCATCCTTGATTTCGGGCGCGAACCATGCGGTGTCAGGATCGTTCGGATGCACAACAACGGGAAACCCGAATGCGGAAGGATCGACGTTCTCGATCTCCCGGAACGTCCGGCCACAATCATCGGAGATGAAGATCCCGTTGTGGTGCTGCACCCACATGCGTTCGGGCGCGGCACCGCATTGCGCGAGGCAGTGCACATCCTGGCCATTCGGATCGTTCGCGCTTTCAGGAGGAGCATACTCGGCGCGCATGCCTTCTCCGCGCTGCGACCACGTTTCGCCGCTATCAGACGTGTGCCAGAGTCCGCCGGTCGAAACGGCGACGGTGATGTGCTTCGCATTGCGCGGATCGACCAGGATTGAATGGATGCCGGGTAGATCGGCGCCCCCGCCCATCCATTCCTTGCGCTTGGGGTGGTCCCAGAGCGATCGCACCATCTGCCAGTTCGTGCCGCGATCGGCCGATTTGAACAATCCCCCCGGCAGCGTTCCGCACCAGATCACGCCATCCTCGCGTGGTCCCCCTGCTGTCAGTGCCCAGATCCGGACCGTGCTCCATGGAAGCGGCCGGCCCCACATGTCGAATTCCTCGTGACCGTCCGGCTTTTCCGGATAGGCGGGCGTGGCGATTTCCTCGTAGCTTCCCTTCGCCGCCGAGCGATGGAGCTTGACGCCGAAGTGTCCGTGATCGAGGGCCGCGTACGTGGTGCCGTCGCGGGGATCAGTGATCGCGAGCGAGACATTGTCACCCAGGAAATCGGTTCGTGTAATCCGCCAGTTCTGCGCGTTGCGCTCGACTGTGAAAAGACCCTTGCGTGTTGAGACGAGTAATCGGTCTGACATGAGTATTCTCCCTGGGCTTTTAAGGTTCATCCACCCGACAGAGCTTGAAAGACATAAACGGCGCTGTCCGCGGCCACAGGATCGGAGAGCTTCACACGGTCCTTGATTATGCGGCCATCGATGAAGACGGTCATATGCCGCCTGAGCGCGCCCTGATCGTCGAGCACGTAGCTGCGCGCACGCGGATTGGCCGTGAAAACGTCATCGAGAACTGCGCGTACTGTTGCGCCCTCGGCCACGGTCTGCGGACAGGCCACGTGACGCTGAATATTGGCGGTAAAGATCACGGTTGCCATCGTGCGATCCTCAAACTCAGTGCCGGGCGCGGTTGTTGACAGGTTTCAATCCCCGCGAGCGGCGGCTTCAAGGGTGGCCATGTCGAGCTTTTGCATCGGCATCATGGCCGTCATCACGCGCGATACGGCGGCTTTGTCGCTGGTTGCGATGAGTTCGGTCACGCGGCGTGGCACGATCTGCCAGGAGACGCCATAGCGATCCTTCAGCCAACCGCATTGAACAGGCGATCCGCCGTTCGATGTGAGTGCATTCCAAAGCCGGTCGGTCTCGGCCTGGTCGCTGGTCAGAACCAGGATCGACATCATGTCGTTGAATTGCTGATGCGGCCCGGCCTGCATGATCTGGTAGGGCGTACCGGCGAGCGTGAATTGTACGATCCGCACGCCGTCTTCCTCGCCGGTCAACATATGCTCGAAGGCCGCTTCGTTCTCAATCGCCGATCCCGGCAGCAAGGAGACGTAGAAGCGCGCGGCCTCCAGCGCATTCTTCTCGAACCAGAGGCAGGTGCGGACCTTGGGTGAGCCGGTCATGATGGGCTCCCATGTCCGAGGCTTCGAGCCAACTCCTGGAGCTGGTCGGCCGCTTGGCCCCAACCCTGATGGAAGCCCATTTCCTCGTGTTCCTGGCGGGCCTGTTCGCTCCAGTGCATCGCGCGGGCGGTGTAGAGGGTTTTTGCTTTGCCGCTGTCCGCCAAAATGATCTCGGCGGCCATGAATGGTTTGCCGCTAGGCCGCCAGCCGGGGCGGAAGGCATCGGTAAAAACCAGGCGTGATTTCGCAACGATCTCCAGAAAGACACCGGGCTCTCCGGCTTCTTCGCCATTCGGTCCCCTCATCAGGGTGAAGAATTCGCCACCCGGCCTCAAATCCATGCGCGCCTCGCCGACATGCCAGGGCTTAGGGCAGAACCATTGCTTGAGAAGCTCCGGCTCGCTCCAGCAGCGCCACACTGCATCGCGCGGCGCGTCGAGGATGCGTTCGAGGATCAGATCGCGGGTGTTGTCCATTAAGCAGCACTCCCTTTGACTGAGTTTGAGAACAGCATCTCCACGTAGCGCTTCAAGTGATCCACGCTCTCGGCGGCGATCTCGGGACCGCCTTTGGCTTTGGCCAGGATAAAGGCACCCTGCAGGACCGCTTGTGTATGAAGAGCAAGACTTCTCGCCGTCCAATCGGCCGTGATGCCGTGCAGGCACATTGCTTCGGTGATGTCGGCCTCGATCCGCGAGGCATGGGTGCTGATGGCGGCATCACAGGCCCGGCGAATGGCGGGGTGTGTGTCGAAGGTTTCCTGCACCAGGGTGCCTGCAAGGCAGGTGAATTCCGGCACGGTGCCACTGAGGATCGCTTTGCGAAAATCAAGATATCCGAGCACGCGGGCGAGCGGATCGGTCTGCGCGTGGTAAGGCGCGGCCGCGAAGTATGCGCCGGTTGCCTCCGACCAGTAATCGGCGGCGGCGACCCCGAGCGCTTCCTTGCTGTCGAAATGATGGAAGAAGGCGCCCTTGGTGACGCCGGCGGCCGCGCACAGGTCGTCGACGGTCGTGGCCGCAAAGCCCTTGGTGCGGATCAGCGCAAATGCGGCTTGGAGGAGTTTCTGCCGGGCTGTCGGTGATCTGACCACGGTGCGTGTCCCTTGCGGCGATGGTCGGAGTTATGTCCGCGGCGCTGGCCGTCACGGTCCTTCAAGTCCCGACCGCTCAATGACATACCAACTAGTTGGTATGTTGGCAAGTTCTTGGACACTTCGGTTCACTGGAACGTGTGCCCGGGTCTTGGGTGGGGATCGGCACGTGTGGCTTAACGCGGATCAAAAGCTGGGCTCTCGACCGGGCTGCAACCGATCGCGACGCGCCGGGCCTTAGCGCTGGAACTGGAGCAACGGCCAACGAAGAACGACCTGCGAGACAGCGGTCTAATCGCGCCGAAAATGATGATGCCAATTTGATGTGGTA
>CAZZPH010000175.1:0-593 GCA_964655725.1 uncultured Hyphomicrobium sp. | reverse complement strand
GACGTGTTGGCCGAGCTGAACCTGCTCTGACCCGCGGTTCCGGCGGGAGCCGCCCGGCGCCGCGCGGCTCCCGCCCGCACCGCGCGCCCGTCGCGCGCTGCCCAGTTTGGCTCTTGGGTCACGCCCGCATCGGTCCAGCGGCGGGCCCGGGTCATGGCCGCGGGTGGATCATGAAAAGGGATCGGATACGCGAGGCGACTTTAGCGGCCTGCAGCGCTCTGGCTGCGCGTCGTCCGGTCGGGGCGCGGGTCTCGCTGGGGACTGTCATGTGCACCCCAACCACTTGGCTTTCCCCAGCTCAGATGGCAGTCTTTGCTGAATACTGACGATTATCAGAAAACCGGGCCGTAGAAGCGGACCCGATCTAGTTTCTGGTTGTTTGAATAGCGTGAGGCATCAATGTTCGAATGGTGGGATGTAATCCGGGGGATTTTCGGCAAAGGAATTGCGGAGATCATCGTCCTTGTCTTGGCGGGCCTGGGTTTCCTGCTTCTTAAAGCGCTCAGCAATGGCTTCCGCGCTGTGATCAGATACTTCTTGAAGCTTCGTCGCGCCCGGACGGCGGTCGCTCGTGAAAAGTCCGGTGATGGTTG
>CAZZPH010000174.1:0-5914 GCA_964655725.1 uncultured Hyphomicrobium sp. | reverse complement strand
AACGGCCGCCAGGGAGCCCTCGACCGGTCATGGTTTCCAGTACGGCCTCAGAGGCGGCAAAGCAAGCACGATGGACACGGCAAATCGCGGTTCGCCCCGCGCTGCGATGTCGCGAACGACCTGTCACGAATCGTTGTGTTGAACGAAGGTCGTAGTCCTCCCAGCCGGGATGGAGGTGCGCTGTTCAGCGAATGCTGTCCGGGACAGCTCTGAGCACCTGAGCCGGTGGCACCGGAACGTGCGGCTGGGCAAGCTCCGCATAATGCGGTGTATCGCGCGCCACCCAGCGAATCTTGTCGAAATCGCTGAACCAGCCCACAAGCAGCAATCCCGTCGCGATTGGCGCGAGAAACAGGGAGATCTGCGAACCGACGCGCAGAAATCCGGTCCAGAAGATCGCGAGCAGAACTCCGAACAGGACGATGACCCAACCGCCGAGTTCCGGTCCGCGAGCCGCCGCAAACAGCAATCCGGTCAAGAAGGAGACGATCCCAAGCAGCACGGGAACAGCCGGCAAATCAGCCTGCAGGGACCCCATCGGCCAGCCGTTTCCTCGGGCAAACATGCGGTATGTGGCCAGCGACAGCCCCCACCCGAAGGCGCCGACCGCCAACAAGAACATTGCATCGATCATGGCTTGTAAACTCCCTTCAGGGCCTCGCATCCGGGCAAGGCGTAAGGCGCGCATTGCCGCTGCCTCGGACACGGCGCACACACAATTCTAGCAAACCTGCCAGGGAACCGCACGGCACGGAAGAGCCTGGCGCTTGGTGAGGTTAAAGCCCCCGAGCCCGCACGCCCTCTCCACGCGCGCAGATGACAACGCCACGCCAATTGACCCGCACCGGCCCACGGCCTAGCCTTGACGCTTGCGTTGCCGCCGGCCCGACGGCACGCGAGGGCCCATAACCCCGGATCAGCGATCAGTGACCGCCGAAATCATCAACTTGCGCCGCGCTCGTAAGGCTCGAGACCGCCGGCAGAAAGACGCCCGCGCCGAGGAGAACCGGGCCCTGTTCGGCCAGACGCGGCACGAGCGGGACATACAGCAGATCGAGCGCGACCTGAGCGAACGGCGGCTGGATGGCGCCCAGCGCGCTCCCAAACCAGATGCCAGCATCCAGGATGAGGCCGGCGTGCCCGGTTCAGATCCCGCGCAGGAACCTGGTTCAACCTCATGACCCGGCCGGTCAAACGATCCTTCTCGATCCGGGGACACCCGACGTCAATTTCTCTCGAAGCCGCGTTCTGGGACGCGCTCAGGGACGCCGCGGCTCGCGAGGGTCGAAGCCTGGCCAGTCTTGTCGAAGAAATCGACGCCGGGCGCGGTTCGGCGGGGCTCTCCAGCGCCGTGCGGATCTGGGTGCTCGACTATTTTCGCACGCCGCGACCCATCGCATCGAACGAAGGGGGCGACCGCGACTGATCATCGGCGCGGACCGCACGATGCCGAGCCCCGTCTCCTGATGGTCATGCGGGCAACTTCACTGATAGGGCGTCATCTGGAATGGCTTCCAAGTATTCTGGACGGGTTTCTTGGGCGGCGGTTTGGCCGGGCGGCTTGTGCGCCGGGGCTGGTCCGGGGGAGCGGTGGCACCCTCCGCAGCCGTCCCATCCTGCGATACGCCAACAGGCAGGCTGTCCTCCGGCAGCGGATTGGCACCCGCATTGCCTGTGGCAGGTGGCGGCATGGGCACGGCCGCAGTCGGCGCAGCGCCGTTCGATGTCGCGCCATCAGCATCTGGAGCCGGGACCGTTTCCTTCCTGCGCTGCTCCTCCCTGCGCTGTTCGTCCAGAACCCGGCGGCGCTCTGCCTCCTGCGCCTCCCGTCGCGCCCGTTCCTGACGTGCGCGCAGTTCGTCGAGCCGGCGCAGCCGCTCCAGTTCGTCGACGTCCCGCTCCATGCGCCGGACGGCCAACTCACGTTCCAGATCATCCGCGAAAACCGTGGGCTCCATCCCGTCCACGCTCGCCAGCGGCCCTTTAAACACCAGCGCGAGAGGCGGCAGGCTTCGGCGTTCCATGGGCACAGGCTTGGGGGCGGCCGCCTCGGGCTCCGCCGCACCGGCGACACTGGGAGCGGCGCGTGTCAGCGCTTTACCCTCGATCTTCCACGCGCTCTCCATGGTCAGCAGCCGCAGATCGACGGCCGTGTCGAATACGGCACGACCCTCGCTGGTCGACAATTCGACACGCGCCAGCTTCAGAACGCCATCGGCAAGTTCGACCGGCACTGCAACCTTGCCGAGCTTCAAGGGATACTTTTTGAGAGCTGATGTGATGCCGTCGACCAGGGGCGCACCGGAGATCGGACCCTCTCCTCGCAAGGCCGCTTCACTCACCTCTGAGACCGCCTGAGGCGACACGCCATTCAAGGTCACGTCGCCAAGTGAAAGTTCTCCCTTTCCCGCCAGCGCCGAAACGAGCGCATCGGGCGAAAGCGCCCTCCCGACGAACGTCAGCGCCAGAGCTGCCACGTCCCCGTCGATCGCATCCTCGCCGTCATTTTCCGAACTACCCGTGCTCGAAATTGCGATATCGAGACTGCCGTCGAGTTCCACGCCCGCCGCCTGCCGTGTGATCTTAGCCAGAGCCTTGGCTCTTCCACCGAGTGCGGCCCCTTCAAGTCGCTTCACCTCGACCAGCCCTGGAGCGACGTCCAGCTCCAGACGGGCATCCTTCAGTGCCAAGCCGGGCTCCAACATCAAGCTCCGCACACTCGCCTTGATTGTCCCCTGCACACTATCAAGTGGCGACAGATCGAAGGGCTGGTCGGGCCAGATGCTGCGCCGGGCCAATTCGGGCGGCTGGGGAGCTGCAGTTGCGTCCTTCCGTCTGCGAGCCGCCTCGGGTTCAGGCGCGTCGGACGTGGAAGCGGCCTGAGCCGGCGCATCGGCGCTCAGCGCGGCAAACAGCACAGGCAGCGACGCAACATCGGCGGACAACTCTGCCGCGAACTGACGCGGCTCAGCGGGGTTTTCGGCCCGCCTCAAGGTGAGGACGCCCGAAACCGACGATCCTCCAAGCACGAGAGCTGGAGACGCGAGTGTCACCACCTGAGCTTCCCGCGCCACTGCGACCGTCCCCGAGACCGGCGTACCCGCAACACCCCCCGCCAGCGACAGGCCCGCAAGCGCTAGAACGCGACGCACATCATCCGCCGCGACCCGCACTTCGCCGCGAGCCGCCATTGCTTCGCCTGGTGCAGCGGTCATTCTGCCGGAAAAATCGAGTTTGACACCTTCGGCGCTGAGCTCGGCCAGGGTGACGAGTCCATCGGCGGGCTTGCCGGTCGCCTTGACGAATACCCGGCCCGCGCGCGACTGGGTCGCGACGGCTCCCGCTCCCAGTTTCGCATCAGCGACCGTCTCAAGAAGTGCATCGACGTCCGCCGCTTCAATACTGACTGTCACATCCGTTGGCGCATCGCGCCAGTCCGTGCTCGCGCCGTCCAAACGCACCCGAGCGACGGCCCGCCCACCACGCAGGACGCCGTCAAGATCGACATCGACCGCATCCGGCGTCCGCTCACCGAAACTGAAGGTCGCACCCAGGCGCAACGGGGCGAGCGTCGACCATCGCGCCACGTCCGACCGGTACTCAGCCGGCACATTCAACAGTTCGGCCAGTGTCGTGACCGCAGCTTCGCCCGGCGCCTCGATGATGCCGCGCAGGCTGCCCTTCGGCCGCTGATGAAGGTGACGGGCTGATCCTTCCAGATCGAGGGCCAGTCCACCGGAAGAGCGGAATTTCACGTGCGGAACGGCGAGTTCCCCGTCTTCGAGACTGATTTCGAGATGGACGTCCTCAAGTCGGCGGGGCCCATCAATGAGTTCGCCGGCCTTGATGTCCAGAAGGATTTCACCGGTGTTCTTTTCCGTACCGCGCTCTTTCGCGTTACCGGTCACATCCTGTGGCGCCTCACTGTCTGGCGCATTCCACCCGACAAGCAGTGCCGGCAAGGCAGGTATACCAGGGTTGCCCGGCCAAAGCTGCGCCATGTCGATGCGATGCCCCTCCAAGGCAATTGCAACACTTCGCGACGGACCAAGGCCCAACCGCAGCTCTCCCAGCAGCGGCGTTCCATTGATCTCCGCCGTCCCCTCAGACAAGGCGATCGCCGTGTCACTCAGCGCGAGACTGCCCTCCAAGGAGAACGGCCCGTCACTACCCGAGCGCGAATAAGGATTGTCGCCGAATCCCCATGCCGCAAATCGCGATAAACTCTGGCCATTGAGCGCCAGCGCGCCTTCAAAGGATCGTTGCGATGTCTCGCCGCTGATCGCTCCGTCGAGTGCGATTTCCGTACCACCGGGCAAGTTTGCCCGCACATCCCTGAGCGCTAACGGACCATCGGCACGAGAGGCGTGAAAGCGCAGATTGCTGACAACCTGCTGCCCAAGTCCCACCTGATCGAGATTGAGGGCGACGCTGGTCTGAGCATTTTCAGGCAGAGCGTCGACAAGGCGATCGAATAATGTTCGCGCAATTTCCAGCGGCACGACCCGCCGTCCCCCATCACCCTGAGCGGTGAGTTGATCAAGGTCGAGCCACTTGGAATGCAGTTTGACATCGAGCGCCTGCGGCTGGTTCCAGTTGAACTGCGCCTCGCCCGCAATGAGTTGCGGCAAGCCACCCTGTTCCAGCGATATCGCAATATCTTTCAAAAGCAGGTTGCCCGGCTCGCTCGCCAAATCGGCCGCAACGTCGAAATGAGCCCCCTGTGCCTGTGCCCCGGCGGCGGTATCGTCACTCCCGTCTGCGGGGTCCGATACGACGTGAAACGTCTCGGTCGAAATGCGGGCCGTCAGCTTGCCGCTGACAACGGGATGGGTCAGAAGCGCACTGGCTGCACCGTCCAGCACATACGCGTTGCCCGAAGTCACCGTATTCACGATCGCCTTGAAGCGCACATCCCCATTAGGATCGCGACGCGCCGTGGACAGTCTGACCTCGCGCCCCTGGCCTTGCCAGTCGAGCTGGCCTCGGAACTTGTAGGGACCGTCGATGGAATCGGCTGAGAGCTCTCCTTTGATACCCTCCAGCCGCGCCAGCTCCGCTTCACCCGTGCTCCACAACCCCAGGCTCCCGCCGCTGATCCTGACCGATTGGAGGGCGACCTCTCGGGGTACGAACGGGAGGGCCTCCGGCTTGATCACAAGTGTCGCCAGACTGGTCCGCCCCTCCTCATCGATGACGATTTCAAGAGCAGGCTGGTCCAACTCCACCTCACGCGCCTCCAGAACGCCCTTCAAGAGGGGGGGCACGGACAGCCACATCGTAAAACCTTCGGCGCGAAACAGGGGCCGTCCGGTATCCTCGCCGGGCGCCGCACCGATCCTCAGCTTTTCGAAATGAACATAAGGGGAGGGTAGCAGGCGCAGCCCGACGTTGCCGGCCACGCGCACATCACGGCCCAAGACGCGCGTTGCCTCCTCCTCAAACACACCGCGGTAGCCGTTCCAATCGATGGCATAGGGAACGCCGACGAGGGCCGCCAGCACAGCCACCATAAAGCCACCGAGATAGACGAGAAAATTATTCATCGCGCCGGCCTTGGCTCTCGGTCTGACTTATGTGGCGGCCACATGCAGCCGCTATGCGCCCACAGGGTGCCCCCTGAGACGCGGATCAGCGCCACTTTGCGGCCCAAATGAGGCCGGGAGATGGGAAAGGCGCACGCGATCCGTAGCATGCGGGCAACATAGCGGACATCGCCGGGATTCTGAACCGGAATCAAGGTGTCCGCTGTTCGCGATTGCCCCGCGCCAGGACCCCTTCGCGGAAGGACCGCTGGTTAGACCGCTCGGATTGAAGTGCGATGTGAACAACCCGGTGCCGCAACGCACCCACCCGTTGATGACCAACGTCCCGTGCTATAGGTGCTCGACATGACTCGCAATTCTCACCAACC
>CAZZPH010000173.1:0-5914 GCA_964655725.1 uncultured Hyphomicrobium sp. | reverse complement strand
GATGCCGGGGAGTTGGACGCGATGCGTCGTCAGATGCGCGCGGCTTTCTCCGGCGGCCTTCGCGCCGGCAGCGGTGTGACGGGGTATGACGATGGTCAGCAGGGGAGCGGCCATGGTCCGCCTGAGACATCTCGCGATCTCAAGAAGCTGACCCTCATTATTGGGCTCGGACTTCTGTCCTGGGCGGCAACCTACATCGGCATGATGGAGCTGATCGAGGCCAACCTGGGCGGTCTTTCGATTGTTCACCGCCTGGTCATCGGTTTCTCGGTGGCGATGCTGATGATCATGATCATCTGGCTTCTCGACCAGATGTTTGCGCCCATCCCCGGCTTCACCAAGCTCTGCTACGCCATGGGCTACGTCTTCCTCACCATCGTTTCGGTGGGCTTTGGCTTCGGCTTTTATTGGAAGGTTCTGGAGAGTCGCGCCGAGGCGTCACGTTCGGCCGAATCGGCCGTGTCCCAGATTCAGACGTCCTTGCATGGTGCGGCGGCCCGTCTCGATCAACTCCAGGGGACATTGGTAAAACTCGCGGAGGTCTCCTCAGAGAAAGCAGAACTGGAACGGACCAAAGGCACGTCGTGTCCTAACAGCCGTCCTGGTGATGGACCGCGCCGCAAGATGCGCGACGAAGATGCGGCGCGATTTTCCTTTGCGTCAGAATTCGTCAAGGGCCGCTCGGAGGCTGTGAAGGCGGAGCTTGGCCGGCTCGACGCCGATCTGGCCCTGATCGCTGGCAATGACGCTTCGACCATCGACGCCAAGAGCGGAACCCGTAATGAATTCATGAAATCGCTGGGTCGCAAGCTGGACATGACGGCAGCCGGCTTTAACGCGTTTAGAACCGATCCGCAGTTGCGCCAGTTGCGCACGGAGCTGGCCGATCGCGCGGATCGCTCCACCTTTGGCGATCCCAAGAAAGGCGGTTTCGTCTGTCCCGATCCCCAGTTGCAGGGCGCCTTGCGCGGTGCGGTGCGCGCGATCGATCAGTTGCCCGAGCTGGAAAGCCCAAAGATCGCGGCCGTCGAAGGGTCCGAGGCCACAATCGAGGCCTTCCGCCGCCTGACCGCGACATTCTACGGGCTCTTGTCGTTCAAACTTCCCCCATCGGCGGATGAATTGCGCCAACTGCAGCAGAAGGCTGTCCAGTCGCTGGAGGATGACGGGGCAACCGCGCGCCGTCTGGCGGCCGACCAGGCCGTGGGACTGTCCAAGCGCGACTATGTTCCGCTCGCCATCGCCATCTTTGTCGACCTTTGCCTCTTGCTGGTTGCGATGGGCCGGCCTGTCAATCGCCTGGGCGGGCTCTTGCCGAAAATGCGCGATGCCGAGCAGAGCCCGGTCAATCAGATCCTTGCCCGGTTCAGCGACATTCATCGCGATGCCGAGATCCGCCAGACCTTCGAGGTGTTCCGGCACGTCGTGTTCGATCAGGCCGGCGTCTATTATGTCGCCGTGCCACTCGATACGCCCTATCGCGCCAATCCTCGCAACCCAGACCAGAGGTACGGCTATGGCGCAGGGGAGGCTCAGGAGCTGCAAGTCGAGGCGCACTTGCTGGCCAATCTGTTCACCAGCTTCGAAAAGGAGCGCATCTTCACGCGCGTTTACTCGCCCCTGCTGACGACACGGACGATCCAGCGCAAGCTCGCCCGTCAGGGCAGCAAATTCGCCGGCTGCGCAGCATTCCGTCTTTACCGGTTCCGGGATGGGGCATGGCCCGAGATCATTCTGGGCGCAGTTATGGGTGCTGCCCGGCGCGCGGAGGAGGTGGAGCGGACCATGCGCACGCAGGCGCCACGGTCCGCCGAGACGGGGACACCCACCGAGCGGACACGTGAACCGCAGGTCTCCGCGGATCGACCCGGTATCCCGCCATTGGTGCATCCTTCGATGCATCCCGAACGGGAGCCGGCATCGCGGCCCATGCGGCGTAGAGCGCGGCTGCAGGCTGTGCCAACGGCGTCTCCCGCCGACCCCCACACCGTCGCGCGCTATGGTCCCTATGCGCGATCTGTCGAGGTGGAGCGTCTGGCCGTTGCGAGCGTGAAGGGACCCGTAGCGCCGGCCAACAGCAACACCATGCCCTCATCCGCGCCCGGGCGGATGCATGCATCCGGTCGTGATGTCCCTACAGCCCACATGCCCACAATCGTCCCTTTGCCAGTGCGTGGCCGCGAGACCCGCCAGGCGCAGGAGCAGGTGCAGGAGGCCGATCACGCGTTGGATACCGGCCTCCAGCACTCAGCAGCTGATGCAACATGGGCTGACGGATTGGAGTCGCCGGCCGCGCTGGCCCATAGGGTCACGCTTTCCATTCCCGTTACGCATGCAACGTTGCCGGTCAGCCTGCTTCAAGGCGAGGATGGTGATGCGCATCATGGCCCGCCAAAAGCTTCCGCCAGCGCCGAACTCGGGCTGCCGCACGGCGATCAGCCTTCGCCAACAGACCTGAAGCTGGCACCTGAACCAGCGGATTTGACGGAGGAAATCGAGATCATGGAACTCGCCGGACGACTGCGGCCGGCACTCCCGGCCGAGTGATGTCATGACACGCTAGAACGCTCTTTTTACGGAGTTTTTTGCGTGCCAAAAATTGTTGCTTCGAAACGGTTGTTTAACCGTCTCAGCGCATCAATGAACGCAACGACAAGGTTGCGCGGCGGCTGTTGGAGTTTTCCGAAGCGTGTGCCCAGCCCAGAAGGATGCCTGCCCCATGCGCCCATTCACCTCTGCCCGGATGCTCGTCGTGCGTAAGGAGGAGAAACAGGCCCGGCTCAAAGAATTCGTCACACGTGAGATCCAATTACTCGCTGCATTATCCGCGAATGAACGCGTGCTGACACTGGTCGCGAGATCGATTGAGAGCCCTGCCGTTCGCGTGCTGATCGAGAATGAAGCCTCTTTGGGCCCCGCTGGCGTGACAGCGCGCATTATTCTTTCGCGTGCCCCGGATAACGTTGCCGGGCTGGACGGCGCCGCAAGTGCTCTTTTGAGCTGGAAGGTCACTGCAGACCCGCGCCTCTACGACGCTCATGAGCAGCTTGTGATTGGTTCGCGGGCCCTGTGGATTGGCGATTGCATGCGCCGTGATCCGCTGAAGCGCGATGCCTACGAGTGCTACTCGACCGATTGTAGCGTGACGATTGCTTATGCGGAGCGGTCCTTTGAGCGGCTGTGGGCCCACGGCAAGCCCTGGCGTTGCAATGGAGTGCGCTTGCGGGCAGCGCTTGAAGAGTTCAAGCCCGAGGCCGATCCCGAACTGCCAGCCCTGGACGATTGCACGGCGCCCGCGATTGTCGAAGCGACCAGCGATCCGCAAGTCGGGACCCGCCACTAGGGCAGCGCATCTGGCGTTTGGCCGCAGCTCGCCTCACCAATTGAACTCGTTCGTCCCTCCCAGCGGCACTCGCACCTGCTGAGCGCCCTTGCCCTCGCCGTGTTGGAGGTTGGACAGTCCGCCATCATCGGACCGGACGGCCGGGCTTCGTGTCGAGGGCGCAACAAACGGCAAGTAGCGATAAGTTGGCGCAAGTTTGTATTTGCCGCCGCGCTATGGCCGCGCCTGTCTGATGGGCTTCCGCCGAGGTCTGGGAAAATCAATTATTCCAGTTGTGCGATCGGCCGCTTCTCGAGCCTGAAGTGGCCCTGTTCCAATGAGGTCGAGGACCATGCGCTCTTACATCGCCGCTATTCTTCTTCTCGTGTTTGGCTGGACCGCCGCATTCGCCGGAACGCCCGGCCGTTTCGCCCACCAGGGCGTCGGGAAGGACGCCGCGAGATACGAAAAGTACGTCCTTGAGAACTGGAAACCTGGCGCAAAGCCGGCGGCAGAATTGAGACAGGCAGCGGCAAAGCAATTGACTGTGGACGCCCGCGCTGCCTCACGCGGGTATGCAAACGCTGTAGCGGCCGATCCCAAGAACGCGGACAGCTGGCTCGGTCTGGCCCAGGCGCTACTCGCGATCAAGCCCGACGAGGACAAGGGGGCGGAGCGCTATGATCTGCCGGTCAATGCGTCGGGCGCCGCCTACCGGGCGTATGAACTTGCTGCGAACGACGCCATGAAGGCGCGCTCTCTCGCCGTGCTCGGAGAGGCTTTGGAGCGGCGCGCCTATTGGCGGCCGGCAATCGATGCGCTGCGCATCAGCCTGGAGATCGCAGAAGCGCCGCAGGTGCGTGCGATTTACGATCGGCTGCAGGCCGAACATGGCTTCCGCATGACCGACTACAGGACAGAGGCAGAGGCGATTTCTCCGCGGGTTTGCGCCATTTTTTCTGAGAACCTCTCACGCGCCGATGCCGACCTTTCTCGTTTCGTATCCGTGGACGGCAAGGATCCGGCAAATGTTGCCGCCGAAGGGTCTCAACTCTGTGTCGATGGGTTGACCCATGGCGCGCGCCACCAGATCCAGATCCGGGCCGGTCTGCCATCGGATGTTGGCGAGGAAACAAGCAAGCCGCTGACGCTCGTCGTCTATGTCCCCGATCGCAAGCCGTCGGTGCGCTTCACTGGACGCAATTACGTCCTGCCCAGCCGCGGTCAGCAAGGCATCCCTGTCGTGACCGTCAACACGGAACGCGTTGCCGTCGAAGTGTACCGGATCGGCGATCGCGGGCTTGCCTCGGCAATCGGCAATGGGGATGTCGATCGCCAGCTCTACCGCTACGACCTGGAAACGCTGCGCGAACGCACGGGTGAGAAGATCTACGACGGCACGATGGATGTCGTGCGCAAGCTGAACGAGGAGGTGACGACGGCGGTACCGGTCGCCGAGACGGCCGGGACGCTCAAGCCCGGCGCCTATGTGATGATCGCCAAGCCGCATCATGTGAGTGAGCAGGAGAGCTGGACGGCCCTCGCAACCCAATGGTTCATCGTTTCAGACCTCGGTTTGACGGCCTTCTCAGGACCGTCTGGCGTCGATGCTTTCGTGCGATCTCTTGCCGAGACCACCGCTGTCTCAGGCGTCAACGTGAAGCTCGTCGCGCGCAACAACGAAGTGCTGGCAACCTCAAAGACCAACCCTTCAGGTCATGTCCGCTTCGATGCAGCTCTCGTTCGGGGCGAAGGTGGCCTCCAGCCGGCACTACTCGTCGCCGAATCAGAGACTGGCGAATATGCATTTCTCGATCTGACGACGAGTGCGTTCGATCTGTCTGACCGTGGTGTCAAGGGCCGCGAGGCGCCCGGACCACTCGATGCGTTCCTCTATACCGAGCGCGGGGTCTACAGGCCGGGTGAAGAGGTCAATGTCACCGCTCTGGTTCGCGATGCGGCAGGCGTGGCCGCAGCCGTGCCCGCAACCCTCATCCTGTCGCGTCCCGACGGTGTGGAGCATGCACGGTTTGCGCTCGCGGACGAGGGTCTCGGCGGGCGCACACGGCTGATTGAACTGAGCGGTGCGGCCATGACCGGAACATGGCGTGCCAAGCTTCATACCGATCCCAAGTCCGATGCGATTGCCCAGGTGTCGTTCCTCGTCGAGGACTATGTACCCGAGCGGCTCGATATGACGCTGGAAGAGGGTCCGGGCATTCTCGCGATTGACCAGGAAAAGTCGATCCAGGTTGCGGGACGGTATCTCTATGGCCCGCCCGCTGCGGGGCTTCAGCTCGAAGGCGAGGTGGTCGTCAGGCCGGCGCCGCAGGGCCTTGCCGCCTTTCCAGGGTTTAAATTCGGATCATCCGGTGAGCGCGTCAGTCCGGTGCGCCAGCCGCTCGAGCGCCTTCCCACGACCAATGCGGATGGCAAGGCGACGCTCAACATCGCGCTGCCAGCGCTTGAAGCGACGGCCGTGCCGCTTGAGGCGCAGGTCATCGTGCGGCTTCGCGAAGTGAGCGGCCGTTTCATTGAACGCTCGTTGACGGTACCTGCTGATCTTTCGCAACGGCGCATCGGAGTAAAGCC
>CAZZPH010000172.1:0-5926 GCA_964655725.1 uncultured Hyphomicrobium sp. | reverse complement strand
GCGTCAAAGACGGCGACACGGTGAAGGTCTCTGTCCGCGACGGCGCGCTCACCATTAATGGTTGGCCCGTGAAGGCGGCTGCGTAAGCGGCCGCCGAACAAACCAGGTAACTGAAGGCGGCTGCGTAAGCGGCCGCCGAACAAACCCGGCAACTGAAGGCGGCTGCGTAAGCGGCCGCCGAACAAACCCGGCAACTGAAGGTGGCTCACGTGGCGCAGCTCCGGGGCGGGCAGAAGGACGTGTCGTTGCGGGGCTGTGCTGCGATAGCGAGGCCTAGCTGCTCGCCTCCTTCCATTGCGTCTTTTCGATTTGCCATCGTGCGAACAGACTGGCGAACGCGTTGAGCTGGGCTGTCGCGCGGCAGCTCCGTTTTGAAATATGTATTTCTACGGATTGTTCGTAGCAAGATCTTGAGTGTGACAACCGAGGCGTGTAGAATTTACGCCAACGGAGTCAATATGTTCGGCGTTCCGACACGAGGGCAATGCAACTTGGAACCGAACCTTGGACGAGATCCTACGATTTTGCCGGCCTCGCCTCGCTCTTGGCAGCTTTGAGCGCTGGCGCTGTCTTGGGCTTGCGCTGTGCGGCTTGGTCATTGTCGGTCTGGCTGACGAGGCGCGCGCCCAATGCACGCCGGCAGGCCCCTACAACAATGCTGGCAACGCCGTGGTTTGCAATCCTGGCGTAGGCGAATCCCTGAACACACTGGGCGGTACCGATAGCGTCACGCTCGAAAGCGGCTCGCTCGGTATGGTCGACATGGGAACCGGGAACGATACCTTCGTCCTGAACGGCGGTATCGTGACGACCGTCAATCAGGACGCGCCCGCTCCCGCCACACAGGGCAATGACACGGCCATCATCAGCGGCGGCACGCTGACGGGAACGCTGTCGCAAGGCGGGGGATCAGATTCGTACGTTCACACCGGTGGAGGCTCGGTCGGCATCCTAGACCAGGGCGGCGGCAATGATACTGCGACGGTGGGAGCTGGGGCCACGATCGGCACCGTGCTGCAGGGATCGGGCAGTGACGAACTGTTCATTACAGGCGGCAGCATCGGCGTGGTTGATCAGGGTTCGTTCTCGGATTCGCTGTTCATGAGCGGCGGTCTCATCGGCTCCATTGATACGGGGACGGGAGACGACCTGACGGAAATCACGGGCGGGGTGGTGACGGGAGCGGTCAATCAAGGTGCAGGCGTCGATGATTTCATTATGTCGGGAGGCCAAATCGACTCTCTCAATCAAGGTGGGGATTTGGACTTCGCCTACATCAGCGGTGGCGTGATCACCGGACTGTTCTTCGCAGGTGACTACGTAGAGTTCTCGGATGGTACGATCGGCGAGGTGAACCTCGAGGCTGGTGGCAACACGCTCATCATGTGGGGTGGGGCGACTATTGTCGGTAATCTCAATTCCGAGAGCGGGATTGACACCTACAATCTTTTCGGAGGCACGATCGGTGGCACCATTACCACCGGCAGTAATGACGACGTCATGGTCATCGGCGGAGTGCCGTCGCAGTTCAACGGTATTCCCATCGTCGCGCCTTTCGGGGCGACCACGATTGCAGGCTCCGTCATCATGGAAGGCGGTAATGACAGCCTCACGATGCTGGCCGGAGCCATCAATGGCAGCATCTTCATGGACGGCGGTCCGGGCAACAACAACGCCCTGGCTGGTGACGGATTCAACGACACGGTGATGCTTCTGGGTGGAACCGTAGCCGGATCGGTGTTCACCGATAGCGCCGCGGACAATCACATCGGCAACGATGTCGTCGTGATCGATGGCGCGGTCGTGGCCGGCTCGATTGACTCAGATGGCGGTGATGATTCGATCACGCTCAACAGTGGCAGTGTGCTGGGTTCGATTCTTGCCGGAACTGGCAGCGATCAGATCGTCCTGGCGGGCGGTTCTATCGGGGGCGGCGTCGATGGCGGTGCGGACGACGACAATATTCTTCTGAGCGGTACACTCGTCGACGGGATCATCCGCGGCGGAGACGGATCCGACGGTATCGAACTCGTCGCAGGCTCCAGTTCCGCCGTGGAAGGAAATGATGGCGACGACCTGATTGTCTGGTCCAGCGTGGCGGCCAGTATCGGAACCGGAGGCCTCAACAATGGCGTGATCGATGGCGGGTCGGGACGCGATATCGTGGTCATCGCCGATGCGGCGATCGACCTGTCGGCCATGACGCTCGATGGTGGCGACGATGTGAGTGCGGCCGATGGCTTCGTCGATGTTCTGGCGTTGAATTCCGGCTGGTCGGGGACATTGAACGGCTCGCGCACCCGGAATTTCGAGATCATTTACATCGATGGTGGAACGGTCGTGTTCGAGGACGCGGCGGTGACGGTATCATCGG
The DNA here is from genome assembly GCA_964655725.1 of uncultured Hyphomicrobium sp. Classification (GTDB taxonomy): domain Bacteria; phylum Pseudomonadota; class Alphaproteobacteria; order Rhizobiales; family Hyphomicrobiaceae; genus JAGVSR01. The sequence goes on along the minus strand of CAZZPH010000172.1, from coordinate 3,552 downwards.
ACCCGGGCATCGACGCGTCGTTAACGGCCCTCGCGGGCTTTCCGGTCGCCTATGGTATCATGGTCGACAACGGCGGCACGCTTGACGCCTCCAACAGTCTCGCGGTGAACGGAAACGTCACGCTGCGCCAGGGGACGCTCCTGGCGGGCGGCAGCGGCACGGGATCGGCCTTCATCAGCGGCCAATTGTCAAACCCTTCGGGCAGTCTGGTGGACGTGTCCGGCGCCAGCCCAGCGGCGGGAGATCGGCTGCGCGTCGGCGGCAATTACGCAGGGGGCGGCACAATTCACCTCGACGCCGCGCTCGATGCCACACAGGTGTCCGACGTCATCATCATCGACGGCATCGTCGTCTCGGGCGTCACGGCACTTCGTGTGCGCGATGTGGGCGACGGCACCGGCTCTGGTACAGGATTCGGTCCGGGGCTCGGCATTCGCCTCGTCGATGTTTCTGCCACGGGGGGCACATCGGCTGGGCAGTTCGTCCTGGAGAATGGGCCGATCACCGTCAATGCATTCACCTACGTCCTCAATCTGGAAAGCGACGGCATCTGGTACCTGCAGTCGGCTCTGCGGCCGATCGTGCCTGCTCTCGCCAGCGCACCGCACGTGATCGAGGACATCGCACTCACGTTTGCCGGAACGCTCCACGAGCGTGTCGGCGAACAGGAGCACCTCAAGGGCCGCACCGGCCGCCATGGCATGTGGGCGCGCGTCATCGCTCAGCGCTCCGATGAGACCGCGGACACGGGCATTCTGGGACCACTCCAGTCCAAGACGACACTCACCGGACTGCAGGGCGGATTTGATCTCTACCGCTGGACGTCACAGGACAACTCGACGACCCATTTCGGGGTGTCTGCGGGCTATGTGGATGCCAGATCGCGCTCGACAAGCAGCGGTGTTGGGGGTGCGACCGGCTTTGAAGGCGGCATCGCTGGCGTGCACCTCACGCATTACGCGCGCGCGGGATGGTATGCCGATGCCGGTCTTTACAGTTCATGGATCGATGTGGACGCCGTGACGGGCGACGATGCGCTGGGCACGGCATCGCGCACATCGCTCGCTTCGATGGAAATTGGCTACAGCCTGCCCGCCACGACGGGCGGATGGCAGATCGAGCCTCAAGCTCAACTCATCTATCTCGATCGTGGACTTGACGATGTGATCGACGGTCCCCGCACATGGCGCTTCAATGCGGACGACAGCCTGATCGGCCGCTTGGGCTTGCGGCTCAAGGCAACGAGCGCATCGGACAGTCAGCCCGATCGTCTCGTCACCGGCTATCTCTCGGCGAATATCTGGGATGTGCTATCGGGCGGGCAGGATGAGATGACCATCGGCACACTGCCGCTGGAGCTTCATCGGCGCGGGACGTGGGCCGATCTGGGTCTGGGCTTTTCGGTGGACGCTGCCGAGGGGCTCACCATTTACGCCGACGGCGATATCGCATTCGATGTCGATGCCTCCGACTATCACGCGCTGACGGGCAAGGCTGGCGTCCGCCTCAACTGGTAGTGCGCGCCGCGGGTTCTGCCGGTGATGCCGTTACGTCAATGGGACGACGGCTCGATGGACGGCTGGCTGCCCTCCCCGCGCACAGTACGCACCGCGCTGCGCCGCACGAAGGCGGGCCGCCACACGCCCAGTACGATGTTGGCGATCGACAGCGCCATGATGGCCCCGAGCGAGGTCCATTCGGAGGCGAGTGCAACGTCGAGCGCGTCGGGGCCGGCCTCTCCGGTCACCATTTTGGCAGAGATCTTTGCCGCGTAGTCGGCCTTGGACTGGATGACGGCGAGTGTGGCTTCGAACATGCCGATGCCGAGCAGCGCCTTGATCCACACCCATCGCAGCTCCTGGAACGGCCGGTGTACCGCCATGGCGAGAAGCCCTGTGACGAGCGCCACGGCGAGCGAGGGCATCAGCACGTAATCGCACAGCACATCAATGGTGTGGCGGATATCGGCGTAGCGTGCCGGCGTATCCTGGGGCGCAAACGCCAGGATGATGCCATAGCCGGCCAGCGCGCCGATGAGCCCGCAGGAGGCCAGCGTATGGAAGAATTTGAGCGTCTTGCGCATGCCGCCTCCTGACTGTTGCGGGGCTCCGCGCAGGGCGGGCCTATTCCCGCTTTACGAGGCCGGTGAGCACGGCGACCAGTAGGGCCGACAAAAACCAGCCCAGTGCGATCTGCGCCCAGTAGATCCACCACAGGAAGCCCGCTGGCACGGGTACCTCAAAGCCGCCCGCAAGGTCGAGATCGAACCGGCTGCCCTGCGGCAGATCGGGGTTGCAGGTGGCGGGGCTCTCGTCACAGGGCAGGGCATAGATGGGCGCCCAGTCGCGCTCCTGCCCGAACGCACTAAGTGCTGAGACGGGTCCAAGATCGATCAGGCTTGACCCACGCACAGGGTCAGGCAAGCCTACCGCCGGGCGAAGCGCACCTTTGAAGATCTCAAGACCATGCTGGTGGGTTGGGTGGTTCATTTTCATGATTGCCCGATGGATTAGGGTCAAAGAATGTCGCGGAACAGGGGTATGGGCAGGCTGAGCTATCGCGGCCTTATGGCGCTTGGTATTGGCCTCGCGTTCATTTGGTTCGCCGTGAATCCCGAATATTTCAACGACGAAAGGCCGCCATTTCTTCTTCTTATCATCATGTTCGCGTCTGGCGCAGGCCTCGCCTTTTGTGGCATCATTTCGCTGTGGTTCGTTTGGGTGCGCAGTGGTCTCGTTCGCAGACAAGCGCCAGTGGCCGCTGAAATCTGCGTTCTTGAAGACGACGATTCCGAACGCGGCACCGAGACCGTTCATGTTCGTGTGCGCGGTCGTTGTCAGGCCTTAGGCGTTGATCGTTCCGGAGTGGTTCGCAAATACGTCGACGGAACGGTGCGCTGGGGCGAGGTCTGGCTGGATGACAAAGACAGAGTGCACGCAATCGCCCTGGAGGGCGATCATTTCAATACGCTGATTGGCGGAAGAGAAATTCGCGCAGATGCCTTTGGCAACAAGGAATAGGCGTGCCGCGTTTCCCCCGGTAGCCACCCAGGACTACGCCAAGCGAGTCAGTACACATTCAGGACACGCTCGGAGGCGACCGATTGCTTTGCGAGATCGAAGCACTTGCCTCAGCCTGAACATTGCGGGGCTCCGCGCAGGGCGGGCCTATTCCCGCTTTACGAGGCCGGTGAGCACGGCGACCAGTAGGGCCGACAAAAACCAGCCCAGTGCGATCTGCGCCCAGTAGACCCACCACAGGAAACCCGCCGGCAGGGGTACCTCGAAGCCGCCCGGAAGGTCGAGATCGAACCGGCTGCCCTGCGGCAGATCCGGGTTGCAGGTGGCGGGGCTCTCGTCGCAGGGCTGGGCATAGATGGGCGCCCAGTCGCGCTCCTGCCCGAACGTAATGATGGGTGTCACAACGTCGAGGGAATACATCCACGGCCCGAAGCTCGTGTGCTCCTTGGGCAGAGCCGGACACGCGCTCCAGTTGGCGGCGCAGGTCGCATGAAGCGCCTTGTCGTTGAAGATCAGCGGATTGGCCGGCGCC
>CAZZPH010000171.1:4082-5950 GCA_964655725.1 uncultured Hyphomicrobium sp. | reverse complement strand
AAGGGGTATAAAGTCCTCCCCGGAGGGGCAACTTATGATCGAGCCCACTATCACCTGCCCCAATTGTGCGACCGAGATCAAGCTGACTGAGTCCCTAGCCGCTCCTCTGATCGAGACGACGCGAAAGGAATACGAGGTCAAACTGGCCTCGAAGGAGCAGGACGTTTCAAAGCGGGAAGCCGCACTCAAGGTTCAGCAGAAGGCTATCGCCGACGCCAGAGACTCTATTAACGAGCAGGTCGCGGAAAAGTTGAAGGCCGAGCGCGCCGTGATCGCCGCAGATGAGGCAAGGAAGGCAAAAAACGCAATAGCTGCGGACTTAGAGGCAAAATCAAAGGAGCTCGCGGAGCTTCAAGAAGTCCTTGCGCAGCGCGACACAAAACTTGCCGAAGCGCAGAAGGCGCAAGCAGAGCTAATTCGTAAGCAGCGCGCCCTCGATGACGCGAAACGAGAACTCGACCTCACAGTTGAAAAGCGAGTTCAGGCGTCGGTCGTAGAGATTCGTCAGAAGGCAAAGCAGGAAGCAGAGGACGCGCTCAAACTCAAAGTTACCGAGAAGGAGACGCAGATCGCCTCGATGCAGCGGCAGATCGAAGAGTTAAAGCGCAAAGCGGAGCAAGGCTCTCAGCAGCTACAGGGAGAAGCGCTCGAACTTGAACTGGAAGCCACACTAAGAGCTAGCTTTCCGATGGACAGCATCGAGCCCGTTGCAAAGGGCGAGCATGGTGGCGATGTGCTCCAGCGTGTCGTCGCCCCCGCTGGGCAGGCTTGTGGTTCTATTCTCTGGGAATCGAAGCGGGCGAAGCATTGGAGCGATAACTGGCTCGCCAAGTTGCGCAAAGATCAGCGCGAGGCGGGGGCCGACATAGCGGTGCTCGTATCAAGCGCGCTTCCAAAGGATGTGGAGACCTTTGGGCATGTCGATGGAATCTGGATAAGCGAGCCTCGATTTGCGATGCCGCTTGTCATTGCGCTCAGGCAAACCTTAATCGAAGTCGCTAACACACGCCAGGCACAGGACGGTCAAGCTACGAAGATGGAGTTGATATATCAATATCTGACAGGCCCGCGCTTCAAGCATCGCGTTGAGGCCATCGTTGAAAAATTCTCGGATATGCGAGCCGATCTGGAGCGCGAGCGGAGAACAATGATGCGTCTCTGGGCGAAACGCGAAGCGCAAATTAACGGCGTCATTGATTCGACGGTCGGGATGTATGGCGATCTCCAAGGCATTGCAGGCCGCGCACTACAGGAAATCGAAGGACTAGACGTTCCATTGCTTGAGAAGGGAAATCAGGAGGATGACTTCTGAGTCACCACAACAGGGAACCATATGGGATGCCCTGAATAGCTGGGGTCAGACGTTGCCCGATTGGCAACGCTTTGTCGTTTCCTATGCGGTGCGGGATGGGACGCTGTCCGCCGAGCGTATTGGCGAGGCATACCATCATTTCCAGCGAGACGCGGCTCTCGACAACGGGACGGATGCGCTCCCCGCGATACCCGATTCAGTAACCGGCAGAGTCGATCAAAGCGGATCGGACCCGCTCTCTCTGGTTGTCCTGAAGAACCTCACGCACGTCAACGCGATCCCGGTCGATTCTGTACTGACGTTCGGCCCTGGGCTCACGATCGTTTACGGACACAATGGCACAGGGAAGAGCGGGTTCGCGCGGGTTCTGGCCACCGCCTGCTTTAGCCGCGCAAAACCGCGAATCTTTCCCAACGTCTATGAAGCTGAGGGCAGCTCGGGGGAGCCCGGCGCCGACATTGTCATCCGGCAGGGAAACAAGGCCGAAGAAACAATAGCAATCGCCCAAGATACAGAAAGCCCGACTCTGAAACGGGTGAGCGTATTCGACTCTTCA
>CAZZPH010000171.1:0-4072 GCA_964655725.1 uncultured Hyphomicrobium sp. | reverse complement strand
CTGCCGGTTTCGACGTTTTCGATGAAGTAACGCGCGTCATCGGCGCAATTACTGGCCGCCTTGAGGCCGACGTGACTGCGCGGTCGCGCGAGAACAAGTATGGCCAGATTTTTATCGGGGAAAGCGAGATCGCGACAGCAGCAGCGGGCTTGTCCAGCGAGACAGATATTGCAGCTCTTCGCGCGCAGGCGGCATTTGGCAAAGCAGAGACTGATCGGCTCGCCTACGTCGATCGGCAGCTGACAGAACTACGGGCAAAGTCACCCGCCGAGATTCTGAAGGCTCTGGCGAGCGCAAAGACCGACATCGAGACAGTCCGCCGGAAAATTGAGGGCATCAAAGCAAAACTAGGTGCCGAAGCTTGCTCGGAGTTTAAGCGGCAGCTGGAAGACTTGCGCACCAAGACCGCCGCAGCTGCGGCAATGGACCCCAAATCTTTAGGCAATCAGTCGCTACGTGCGACCGGTACGCCCGAATGGTTGAGTTTCGTCAAGCAGGGCCGAAATCTGGCCAGGGCCGAGAAAGACGACTATCCGGCAACGGGCGATCCATGTCTTTTGTGTCACCGGCCGCTCGACAAACCGTCCGCCTCCCTGATTCAGCGTTTTTGGGGTTTTCTCGATGATGAAACGCGAACCGCTGCCGAACGCGCAAATGCGCTTGTATGCGCCGGAGCAATAATCCCTCACTGAGGCGGCCGGATTGTCTGGCTGCGGCGGAGCAAAACTCCGTCAGCTGATAGCTCTCTGCGCCTGGTCGGCGGAGGGCGGGGGGATGAAGGGCGTGGAGTTGTATGGGCGGGTCCGCCATGCGGTGCAGATTGAGGGATTGAGTCGTCGGGAAGTGGGTCGGCGGTTCGGGATCGATCCCCGGACGGTGGCCAAGATGATGGTGTTCTCGGTGCCGCCGGGGTACCGGAGAAGCAAGCCGCCGGCGCGACCGAAGCTTGACCCGTTCATCGGGATCATCGACCGGATCCTTGAGGAAGATAATCGCCATTCGACGAAGCAGCGGCACACGTCGAAGCGGATCTTCGAGCGCCTTCGGGACGAGCACGGCTTTGCTGGCGGACTGACGATCGTGAAGGACTACGTTCACGAGCGCCGGCTGCGGCAGCGGGAAGTGTTTGTACCGCTGCGCCATGATCCGGGACATGCCCAGGTCGACTTCGGCGAGGCGCTTGCGGAGATCGGCGGGGTGGAACGGAAGATCCACTTCTTCGCCTTTGACCTGCCGCACAGCGACGCCAGCTTCGTGCAGGCTTATCCGGCGGAGACGACGGAAGCGTTCTGCGCCGGCCACGCCGCAGCGTTCGGCTTCTTCGGCAAGGTGCCGAACTCGATCCTTTACGACAACACCAGGATCGCCGTGGCCCGGATTCTGGGCGACGGGACACGGCAGCGGACGCGAGTGTTCAGCGAGCTGCAGTCGCACTACCTGTTCGAGGATCGGTTCGGCCGACCCGGCAAGGGCAACGACAAGGGCAAGGTCGAGGGACTGGTCGGCTGGATCCGGCGCAACTACCTGGTGCCGATACCGCGAGTGGCGAGCTTTGCAGCGCTCAACGCCAAGCTGATCGACGATTGTCGCCGGCGGCTGGGCGATCGACTGCGCGGCCACACCGAGATCATTGGGGAGCGGCTGGCGCGCGACCTTGCAGTCTCCCACGACCTGCCGGCGACGCCCTACGATGCCTGCGAGAAGAAGACGGGGCGGGTCAGCTCGCTGTCGCTGGTGCGCTATCGTGGCACCGACTACTCGGTACCGACCGTCTACGGCCACCGCGAGGTTCTGATCCGCGGCTATGTCGACGAAGTGGTGATCTCCAGCGGCGCCGAGATCATCGCCCGGCATGCCCGCTCCTACGAGCGCGAGGACTTCGTCTTCGATCCCCTGCACTACCTGGCGCTGCTCGAGCAGAAGACCGGCGCCCTCGACCAGGCGGCGCCACTGGTCGGCTGGGATCTGCCCGAAGAGTTCGCCACCTTCCGCCGGCTTCTCGAAGCCCGCATGGGCAAGCGCGGCAAACGGGAGTTCGTTCAGGTCCTGCGCCTTCTGGAGACCTTTAGCTCCGACGATGTGGTTGCCGGGATCAAGCAGGCCATGGCCCGAGGCGCGATCGGCTTCGACGCGGTCAAGCATCTGATGCTGTGCCGGATCGAGCGGCGACCGCCGCGGCTCGACCTGACGGTCTATCCCTATCTGCCGCGGGCGACCGTGGCGACGACTTCGGCCAGGACCTACATGGACCTGCTCACCGGGGTGGCGTCATGAGCGACACGCCACAGATTCTGCTCGCCCATCACCTCAAGGCGCTCAAGCTGCCGACCTTCCTGCGCGAGCATGACAAGCTCGCCCGGCAGTGCGCCGCCGAGGGCGTCGACCATGTCCGGTACCTGCTGCGGCTTGCCGAACTGGAGCTGATCGAGCGGGAGCGGCGGATGGTCGAGCGGCGGATCAAGGAGGCCAGGTTCCCGGCCGTCAAAAGCCTCGACAGCTTCGACTTCCTGGCCCTGCCGTCGCTCAACAAGGCACTGGTGCTGGAACTGGCCCGCTCCGAGTACGTCGCCCGTCGCGAGAACATCATCGCGGTCGGCAACAGCGGTACCGGCAAGACGCATATTGCCCTCGGATTGGGACTGGCCGCCTGTCAGAAGGGCCTCTCGGTCGGCTTCATCACCGCCGCTGCCCTGGTCCACGAACTGATCGAGGCCCGCGACGAGAAGCGGCTTCTCCGCCTGCAGCGCCAGGTCGCCGGCTACAAGCTGCTGATCATCGACGAACTCGGCTACGTGCCGCTCTCCCAGACCGGCGCCGAATTGCTGTTCGAGGCGTTCTCCCAGCGCTACGAGCGCGGCTCCACCATCGTCACATCCAACCTGCCGTTCGACGAGTGGACCGGCGTGTTCGCCTCCGAGCGCCTGACCGGCGCGCTGCTCGACAGGCTGACCCACCACGTCCACATCCTCGAGATGAACGGCGACAGCTACCGGCTAAAACAGAGTAAGCGCCGGGCGCGAAGCGTCGCCGACGATACTCAGTAGGGCGCGTCACCCCAAGCCTGACCGCAAGACCCCGAAAACGCTTTGACGGCGAATAATCCCGACGGCGCCGACTGATGCATTTTTACCCCGGCCCGCCGATGCATTTTTGCTCCGACGTTGACACGCACCCCGCCAATCACACCCACCGCTTCGCCGAAATCCACCTGCGCATGGCCAGGCGGGTGCGCCAGCGGAACGAAAGTCTCCCGCCCCCGCGCGCGCGCGATCCGCACGTGATCCTTGACGACGGTGTAGCCGCCCGTGAACCCATGCTCGTCGCGCAGACGTTCGAAAATCCGCTTGGCCGTGTGACGCTGCTTCACCGGTGCCGTCCGGTCGGCCTCCAGGATCGCCTCGATCGCCGGAATCAGGGGCCCCAGCTTCGGCTTCTCCGCCGGGCGTTGCCGCACATAGCCCGGCGGCATCGAGAACCGGCACATCTTCGAGACCGTCTCCCGGCTCAACCCAAAAACACGAGCCGCTTCCCTTCGGCTCTTGCCATCATTGAAAACAAATTGCCGAACCGCCGCGTAAACCTCCACGACATACATCCCTTCGGCGTCCCTTCGTCCAGAAGACAAAGGAACGCCTTACCACTGGCTGGATTTTACTCCGCCGCAGCCGCAAATCGCCGCCGCTCCAGTGGAAGACTTTGTCACCGCCGCGCACAACTGGTGCCCAGGAGCAGATTACACGCGCCTAACGCTAAGATATTGACATTAATAGATTAATTTTGCCATGAGCGCAAGTTGTTACACACCCATGTTGCGCAGTTCACATCGATCCGTCAGTTGGTCCTTGCCGACGGATCGATACCGAAATGCTGCTCATGTCCATGGTGTGCAATGTCAGCTGTGCGATTCAATGGATTTTCAGCATGAAGCCATCAAAGAAGGCCGAAAGTTCATCGAAAGCATCGAGCGGAAGAACGTGCGCGACGTACTGATCCGGCCGCACGACCACCATGCAGCCGTGATCCCGGTTGATGGCACGCATGTCGAAAATATCCCTCCCGCCTTTTAGGTCAG
>CAZZPH010000170.1:0-5954 GCA_964655725.1 uncultured Hyphomicrobium sp. | reverse complement strand
GAGGCGGCCGCATAAACTCGACCGGACGCCATGACAGGGGCAGCGAAACACCGTGAGCGACGACCATCTCTACGAAAGCATCACCGACGGCATTCGCATTCGCGTGCGGCCCGAGTATCAATCCGAGCAGTCATCGCCCGATGAAGGGTACTACTTCTGGAGTTACACGATCGAGATCGCCAACGAAGGCGATGCGCCGGTGCGACTGAAGACGCGCTTCTGGCGCATCACGGATTCGTCGGGCCGCACCGAGGAGGTGCGAGGTCCGGGGGTCGTCGGGCAGACGCCGCTCATCGAGCCGGGTCAGTCTTTCACCTACACGTCCGGCTGTCCTCTGGCCACGCCGTCGGGCATCATGAGTGGCAGCTACCAGATGGCCGACACGTCGGGACGGTTATTCGATGTCACGATCCCGGCCTTTTCACTCGACAGCCCGTTTACCGTGAAGAGTGTCAATTGACATGACGGGCAACGCGGCACCGGACACGTCCTGGAGTGCGCCCGACCTGATGTCGCGCCTCGTTGCGTTCGACACCACGAGTTCCAAGTCCAATATTCCTCTCATCCTGTTCGTCGAGGACTATCTGAGGCAGCACGGGGTGGCGTCGTACCTCGTGCCGACAGCCGATGGCGCCAAGGCCTCGCTGTTTGCCACCATTGGCCCGCCGGACCGGCCCGGCGTCGGACTTTCCGGTCACACGGACGTCGTTCCCGTCGATGGGCAGAGCTGGAGCAGCGATCCCTTCACCGTGGTCCGGCGCGATGGGCGCTATTTCGGCCGGGGTACCGCGGACATGAAGGGCTTTCTTGCCTGCGTGCTCGCTGCTGTACCCGCATTTAAAACCGCCAAGCTCAAGATCCCCGTTCACATCATCTTCTCTTATGACGAAGAGATCGGCTGCATTGGTGTGCGTCCAATGATCCGCGAAATGGGTGTGAGCCTGCCGGTGCCGCGCGTCGTGATTGTCGGCGAGCCCACGGGAATGCAGGCCGTCGATGCGCATAAAGGCCCCGTTCGCTGGACGATCGACATCCAAGGCCGTGCGGCGCATTCCAGCATGGCGCATCTGGGCGTCAATGCCATCAGCTCTGCGGGGCAGGTTCTGGCCGAACTCGGGCGGCTCGAGGAGGAGCTTCGCGCGGGTGCCCCTGATCTTCGCTTCGACCCGCCCTACCCGACGCTGCAGGTGACCGCGATCGAAGGAGGCACGGCCTCCAATATCGTTCCCGTGTCGTGCCGCATTGGTTTTGAAGTGCGGGCTCTGCCCGGTCTGGATGTCGATGCGCTGGAAATCCGCCTCATGCATGTCGTGAGCGAGCGCATCCTGCCGCGCATGAGGGATATAGCGCCCGAGGCCGGGATCACCATTTCGCGGACCAATCACGTGCCGCCATTCGCTGCCACCACCGGCAGCGAGGCTGTGGGCCTGGCGCTCGCGCTCACCGGCAGCAACGAGACCTTCGCCGTTTCTTACGCGACTGAGGCGGGGCTGTTTCAAGACAAAGGCGCCCCGTCTGTCGTGTGTGGTCCGGGTGACATCGCACAAGCGCATACGGCCGACGAATGGATCGCCGAAAGCGAACTGCACAAGTGCATGACATTCCTGCATCGCCTGATGGACTGGTGCGCGGACTGAGAAAGCCTTGCCTTCGAGCACGGGGCAGAGCAATTTGGAGGGAGCATCCAGGACTGGTCACCGCCACATCGACAATCAGGTTCCGGCTGATTTCGTGTTCAAGTGTCGTGTTCGGGGTTTCAGTCCAAGTATTGCGTTGATGGGGAGAATGCCGTGCCACAGGGACCTCAACCTGCGGACTTCGTTGCCGAGCGCGAGGTCATTCGAGACTTGGCTACGGCCCCGGTTGCCGATGCGGCCGAGCTTTCGCGCAACCTGTCACGCATCTATCACGACATCATCGAACGTGATCTGAGTGCCTATACGGGTCAGAGCTTCCGTCCTTATGCCACGGCGCTGATGGATGAAATGTTCTTCATCGCCATGACCTTGAGGAATCGTATCGCTGAGTGGCAAGCGGCCGGCTTGATGACACTCGAGGTGCAGATTGCGCTTCGCGACGTGATGCGAGCCTTGCGCTATGCGAACGACATGCTGGGCGAGCTCAATTCCGGATTTTCGTTTGCAACCGACGATGACCCGCCGATGCGGGCATTTCGAGAGCTCGCCTATAACACATTCGTGCATCCGCGTTTTGACGAGGGCCGCAATCTCGATTTCAGATCGGGCGATGTGCTGGTGGTGCGCGGCACCCGCCACAACAGCGCGGCGATCGCGCGCATCGGCGATGTGGACAGCCAGTTCAGCCACGCCTCCATCGTCCACTTCGACGAGTCAGGACAGGGCTTCGTCGTGGAAAGCCTGATCGAGGACGGCGCCGTCATCAATCCATTGACCAAGGCGCTCGATCAACGGCTGGCGCGGGCGCTTCTTCTGCGCCATCCCGATGCACAAATGGCAGCTCGTGCGTCGCAGCTCATCTTCGATCATGTCAAACGCTCGCGTGAGAAGGGTGCCAAGCCCATTCTTTATGACTTCACGATGAAGCTCTACGGCTATGATCGCCTGTTCTGTTCCAAGCTCATCCGGTTGGCGTTCGAGGACGCGAGCGACGGAACGTTGAAGCTGCCCGCGTTCACGACGCGCTTTGACCGCCGCAAGGGTGACTTCTTTCACCGCATCGGGGTGACCGCTGAGGAAAGTTTCACACCGGGCGATCTTGAGATTGAGCCCGCGTTCGATCTCGTCGCTGAATGGCAGGACTACCGCTACACGTCCCAGATCCGGTTGCAGGATCTGATTATGACCAAGCTGTTCGAATGGATGCGGATGCATGGCTACCGCTTCCAAGAGGACTTCACAGTCGGCCTTATTGCGCGGCTCGGCCGATTGTCCACCAAACTGTCGAGCCGAGCGCAAAATCTGGTTGCTGACTTCTTCGGGCGCATTCCACCGCATATGCCACGGCGCACGATCGCCACCATCGTGATGCTGCATCGTACCGCGCAGCCCCTGCTGGAGGACCTGCAGCACATGGAGCGGGTGATGGTCAACGCGGAGGGCCGTCCTCTTCATCCGCGTGAGATCTTCGATCACCTCGAGCAGGTGCGGTGGCGCTCTGGGGGACGGATCGGCTATCTCGTGGCACCGCGCCGCAAGCGGCGTTAGGGAAATTCATACCGCGTGTTGCAGAATTCGCAGGTGACCGACAGCGTTCCGTCGGGCTCACGCAGTCCTGTCAGGTCGTCTTCGCTGAAGCGCGTCAGGAACATTTGGACGCGCTCGCGAGAGCAGCGGCACTGTGCCGTCATCGGCTGGCCGCGGAACACGCGAACATCCTCCTCGTGGAACAGGCGCAACAGCAGTTGGTTCGGGGAGAGCGTTGGATCGAGGAGTTCGTGGTCCTCGACGCTCGCCGCGAGGATGCGTACGCGCTGCCAGTCCTCCTGCGTGGGACTGTCTTCATCCGCCGGATCAGGTTCAAGCTCAGCATCGGGATGCTGGACGAGCAGCCCGCCCGCCAGCCATCGCCACGTGCTCTCGCCGGGGGTTCTTTGTCGCGCAACGGCAAGGCGGATGTAGCTCGGCAATTGCTCCGACTGGCGGAAGTAGGTCAAGGCCGCCGCCGTCAGGCTTTGGCCGTCCATGGCCACGATTCCCTGATAGCTGTCCTCGCTGCCGGCCTGTTCCATGGTCAGTGCCAGATGCCCATGCCCAAGGAGGTCACCGTGGGTGGCAGCGGTCGGCATTTCCCCGATGCGCCCGGCATCGAAGCTCGCATACCCGCGCAGACGGCCCGGTGCCTCGTAATCGGCCAGGAGAAATCGCAGCGGCCCGTCCGTGCGCGTCTGCAGGCCCAGTCTGCCGCCGGGCCGCAGAGGTTGGCCGAGCATGGCCGTCAACGTCAGGGCCTGCCCCAGGATTTCGCTCACCGGGTCGGGGTAGGCGTGCCGGCGAAGGATCGTGTCGACGGATGTTCCCAGGCGGGCGATGCGCCCTTTCACGCCGGACCGGTCGGTTGCGAACGGCAGCACGAGGTCGTCGGTCAGCCCGCCGCGATCTTGATCGTCCGTCATGAGGCCCCGTGCATTTTCAATCGACCCCGAGACACCACGCGAGCACCGCCTTTTGTGCATGGAGGCGGTTTTCCGCCTCGTCGAATACGACCGATTGCGGACCTTCCAGAACGCTCTCAGAGACCTCGTGCCCGCGATAGGCTGGCAGGCAATGCATGAAGATCGCATCCTTGCCGGCCTTAGCCATCAAAGTCTCGGTGACGGCATACGGCTTCAACATCTGTTTACGGCGCGCGCTGTCGGTCTGGCCCATCGAAACCCAGGTGTCGGTGACGACGCAATCAGCGCCGCGCACGGCTTTCACCGGGTCCGTGCCAATTGTGATGTCGGCCTTTTCCTTGCGCGCCCATTCGAGCAGAGCTTTCTCCGGCATCAACTCAGCGGGGCAGGCCAGTTTGAGTGTGAAGCCAAACCGCTGTGCGGCGTGCATCCACGACGCTGCGACGTTGTTCCCGTCGCCGACCCAGGCGATGGTGCGGCCTTTGATCGGGCCGCGATGCTCCTCGAATGTCATGATGTCGGCGAGGATCTGGCAGGGGTGCGTGCGATCCGTCAGGCCATTGATGACAGGGATGGTTGCGTGCTCCGCCAGCTCCAACAGTGTCGCGTGTTCGTTCGCCCGGATCATGATCGCATCGCCGTAGCGTGACAGCACGCGGGCGGTGTCTGCGATGCTCTCGCCGCGGCCCAGCTGCAGATCGGTGTTGTTGAGAGCAAGCGTCTGGCCACCCAGTTGCCGCATCGCCAGATCAAACGAGACACGGGTGCGTGTGGATGGCTTCTCAAAGATGAGGATCAGCACTTTGTCGTCGATGTTTTTGGGGCGCAGCCGCACCGGCACGCGCCGTCCCGCGGCCTTCATCGCATGAGCATTGTCGACGATCTTGCGCAGCGCGCGCGCGTCGAGGCCATCGATATCGAGGAAGTGACGGATGGAATTTGCCTTGGCCATGGGTGGTGGGCCTGTTCTCTTTGTTTTATTGCTGGGCAAGGACTCAGAGCGAGGAGCTGCGAAGACACAAAAGAGCACGCTCAAGACGTTTCAGTCCCTCTGTGATCTCGCTGTCCGTGACATTGAGCGGCGGTAGAAGACGCACGACGTTGTCTCCCGCGCCAACGGTCAGCAGGTACTCCGCGAGTGCGGCCTTCACGGCCTCTTGGGCAGGCGGGCGGAGTTTCAGGCCGATCAGCAGGCCCTCGCCGCGGATTTCGGACACGATATCGGGCAACTGCGTTTGGAGGGTCTCAAGGCCCGCCCGCAGCTGTAGTGCGGCTGCGGTGACACGTTGCAGGAACCCCGGTTCGAGAATGATGTCGAGCACCTCTGAGCCGACGGCGGTCGCCAGTGGATTGCCGCCGAAGGTGGAGCCGTGCGTCCCCGGCGTCATGGACCGGGCGACGGCGTCCGTCGTCAGGAACGCGCCGATGGGAAAGCCGCCGCCAAGCCCTTTGGCCACCGCCATGATGTCAGGAGTAATGCCCTGCTTCTGATGGGCGAAGAGGGCGCCCGTGCGGCCCATGCCGCACTGGACTTCATCCAGGACCAGCAGCAGCTCGTGACGATCGCAGAGCTGGCGCAGGCTGGCCAGGCTTTGCTCTGGAACGCAACGCACGCCGCCTTCGCCCTGGATCGGTTCGATCATGATCGCAGCCGTTTCAGGGCCGATCGTGGCTTCGACCGCGTCAACATCGCAGAAGGCGACCTGGTCGAAACCGCCGGCCGGGACCCCAAAGCCTTCCAGATACTTGGGGTTGCCTCCCGCCGCCAGGGCCGCGATTGTCCGCCCGTGGAATGCGCCCTCGAATGTAATGATGCGCCAGCGCTCGGGATGGCCGTTGACATGGTGATAGCGCCGCGCCG